>DCAJ01000030.1:24176-36231 GCA_002311455.1 Anaerolineales bacterium UBA1136
GTTATGGCTACCAAGTATTCTTAGATAAACAATCCGTGCAGCGTATAGCTTATGAAGCTGCAGAAGATGCTGCTTTAGATGGAGTGGTATACCTAGAATTGAGAGCAGGGCCAATTACTCATAGCCATACAAGTTTTTCTGCAGAACAGGTAATAGAAAGCATGCTGCTAGGATTGCGTCAAGCGGAACACAAGTACGATATAGTATGTCGATTGATAGTTTCTGCCCTTAGGCATCACGATCCGAAAGTAAATGTGCAGCTAGCACATATAGCACTGGGGTTCAAGCAGCATGGAGTGGTGGGTTTTGACCTGGCTGGAGATGAAGCAGGATATACAGCCCAACCACATGCTGAAGCATTTAAGATTGCTAGAAATGGTGGCTTGGGAATTACAGTACATGCGGGAGAAGCCGGAGGAGCAGAGAATGTACTGTATGCTGTTGAAAAACTCAAGGCTACTAGAATAGGGCATGGGATTAGAAGCATAGAATCCCCAAGCCTAATGGACTTACTTAGGCAGCGCAACATCCTGCTTGAGTTATGTCCAACCAGTAACGTCCACACAAAAACTGTTAATAACATCAAAGACCATCCTGTAGACAAATTCTACGACCAAGAAATTCCTATTTCTATAGGAGACGATGACCCTATAACCTCTAGAACCACGGTGTCTCAAGAATTAACCCTATTAGAGAACAGTTTCGGTTTCAAACTTATTGATCTTAAGAATATTCAAAGAATGAGTATAGAATCCGCTTTCATTACTGATCCAAAACTTAAGGCCAAGCTGTTGAAAATAGTATCTAACCCTTAACAACTGTCAATTTTAGTCAGCCAGAGGTAAAACATATGAAGAACAAAACTAGAGACAATTTAGCTTTTGCTAGTAAGGCAGTATATTATGATCCAGACACGAAGACAAAGTCCATTAATGCTCCTTTGTATCTGTCTAACAATTTTCAGTATGATGAGGAAATCTACCAAAACATAGTCAAAGGAGCACGAATTACAGAAAATATATATGGTAGATGTGGAAATCCAAATGAAACTCTACTGCAAGAACAAGTAGCTTTGCTTGAAAACGCTGATGGCTGTCTTGCTCTAGCATCAGGCATGGCAGCTGTTGCAACTACTTGCTTGGCACTGCTTCGTCCTGGTGACCATATCGTATCTGATTGGACTACTTATAGCTCTACACACGAAATGTTCGATCACATACTCACAGATTTTGGCATTGAAACCACATTCGTTGACTGTAATGACATAACTGCAGTAGAAGCATCAATAACAGACAAGACCAAAATCATCTATTTCGAAACAATAGCTAATCCAAACATGCGAGTAACCGAAATACCACCCCTCGTGCAGTTAGCTCGTGACAACAACGTACTGGTAATCTGTGACAACACATTTGCCAGCCCATATGTAATGCGTCCACTGGATTGGGGTGTGGATATAGTGGTGGAAAGTGCAACCAAATTTATGGGGGGACACAATGATGTCTTAGGAGGTATCATAGCCATTAAACAAACGAACCTACCGGATGATTTTCTGCACGACTTACGCTGGAGCACTCATGTGAAACTAGGTGGTGTTCTGTCACCATTTAACGCATGGATGCTTCTACGTGGACTACAAACCCTGCCTGTAAGATTAGAGCGGCAATGTAAAACAGCCATGAAGCTGGCCGGTTATCTGGAAAATCATCCGGCAGTTCAAAGAGTACATTACCCTGGCCTGACTTCCCATCCTAATCATGAAATAGCCAAGAAACAAATGCCCAACTATGGAGCTATGCTTACTTTTGAGGTTGCAGACGGTCAATCAGCAATCAAAGTGTGTGGTAATCTGGAATTATGTGCATTTGCGGCAAGTTTAGGGAGTGTACGAACAATTACTCAGATACCTGCCACTATGGCTTTTCTAGACATACCAAAAATAGAAAGGGAGAAAATGAACATAAAGGATGGAATGGTCCGAGTGTCAGTGGGTTTAGAAGACCCAAATGACATTATCTATGATATTGACCAGGCACTTAGTCAAATAGATACCCACAAACAATCTTAACCTACAGTCTATTTAGCTCATAGAATGTATAATCGGATAATAGGAAATAAAAGTACATGAAAACCATCTCGTCAGACAACCTCAATCCAGATCAGCACAATCTAATTGAAGCTGCCATAGCTGCAACCGACACAGCATATGTACCGTACTCAGGCTACCATGTTGGCGCTGCTGTACTTACCCGCAGTGGATCGGTCTTTGCAGCATCCAACGTGGAAAACGCTGCTTACGGANNTAGCAATTAGCTCACGCTCTGATAACTTCGAGAAAAATGAGATTGCTTGTGGCCCTTGTGGTAGTTGTCGTCAGGTAATTTATGAAATGGCGCAAGTGTCTGGATGTGACATTGAGGTCATCGGTTCTACTACAGACAAAGATCACATTGCAGTCTCAACCATCGAACAATTACTGCCTTTGCGCAAAAAGGAGTATAGATCGGTGGAGCTTATCTCTTCAGACAACCTCAATCCAGATCAGCACAATCTAATTGAAGCTGCCATAGCTGCAGCTGACACAGCATACAACCCATACTCAGGCTACTTTGTTGGCGCTGCTGTACTTACCCGCAGTGGATCGGTCTTTGCAGCATCCAACGTGGAAAACGCTGCTTACGGATCAACAATATGTGCCGAGAGAATGGCTATCGGCAAAGCAAACTCGTCCGGAGCACGTGACATTATAGCAATAGCAATTAGCTCACGCTCTGATAGCTTTGAGAAAAATGAGGTCACCTCAGACCCATGCGGTACTTGTCGTCAGGTAATTTATGAAATGGCGCAAGTGTCTGGATGTGACATTGAAGTGATTATGTCTGACAAGAGTAAAGATAATATTGCTATTAAATCCATTGAGCAATTATTACCTTATGCTTTTGGGCCTACTCAACTACATATTGATATTGCCAAAGGTAATCCGTAAGCTATAGCCATGCGGATATTCATATAGGTTAGTAGCATGGGATCCGATTCCAATATAAATCTATCAAAACTATATCATATTGGTTGTCGCCGAGGAGAAGTCGGGCGCTATGTGCTATTACCTGGAGACCCAGGTCGAGTACCTATGATAGCGAAACTTCTTGATAACGCCAAAGAAGTTGCTCATAACCGTGAGTATCTTACCTATACAGGCACTCTGTTAGGCGAAAAGGTATCGGTCACTTCAACTGGAATGGGTTGTCCTTCTACTGCAATTGCAGTAGAAGAATTAGCAATTGCTGGTGCAGACACTTTTATTAGAGTGGGCACATCCGGTCCTATGCAAGATTTCATAGAAGCTGGTGACCTGTTAATTGCATGGGGTGCTATTCGTGATGAATATACATCCAAACAGTATATTCCACCAGAATATCCAGCGGTGGCTGACTTGGAAGTAACACTAGCTCTTAGACAAGCTGCCCGCAATCGCAATATCCGACACCACGTTGGACTAACTCAATCCAAAGATTCTTTCTATGGTCAACACGAACCAGAAAGAATGCCTGTCGCTAGACAACTCCAAGACCGATGGCAAGCATGGATAGCAGGAGGCACTCTTTGCTCGGAAATGGAGGCTTCTACTATTTTTGTAATAACTCGAATACTGAACTGTCGTTCAGGCGGTATCATGACTTCTGGTCATGATCTAACCCATCTATTGGTAACAGCTGTAGATGGGTTAAAGATACTGATTGAGCAAGATAGTACACGGAGGTAATTTTGACATTTCTAGAAGATTGTATTGAATTTGCTGGTCCAGCCTGGAAAAGATATGTTCACCATCCATGGATCGAAGCGCTGTTTGGCGGCACATTACAGGAAGACAAGTTTCGCTATTGGTTAATCCAAGATTTACCCTATATAGGTGAAAACGTGTCAGACGTAGCATTCACCAAGGTACCACCACACAACCCTTGGGTAAGACTACAAAGAGAGTACGGTATACGTGCAACTGAGTCACGAGTTGAACTCAGAATGCTAGAAGATTATGACGAGTTTGCATTAACACGCTGGGCTGCTAGACCGCGTAGAGAAGCATTCGTAAACTTTTTTGTCCGAGCATTTTACGAGGGTACATTTGGTGATATTTGTTGCGCCGTGTATCCATGCTACTGTTTTCACGATACATTCGGCGTAAGGTCTGAAAAGGAAAATCCAAGCAACTTGTCTGAATTACAACGAGATTGGCTAGAACAATGGCAAGATCCATTTTATAGGGATCTACAAAATGCTACCAAAGATGGAATAAACGAATATGGTGCCGCTAGTACTGAATACGAATGCGAGAAGATGCTCTGGTTGTTCCTCAGGGCAACCCAACACCAAATTGCAACATTTGATGCATCCTGGACAACGTCTGATCCTTGGCCCGGTGAAGGCAAAGAAATAGGAATACTAGCTGGTAAAGCCAACTAGTACATTTGTTGATGCTTCATGAAAACAATAAAATGTAAGGTTGCAATAATCATCAGGACATTAGTAAAATGACGCAGACTGATTCAACATTACAATACCATATCAAGATGAGCAGCGGAGACATAGGTAGATATGTTCTCCTTCCAGGTGATCCAGACAGAGTCCCGCTTATTGCCTCTTTTCTTGATAACGCACAGCTAGTAGCAGAAAATCGAGAACATAGGACTTATACTGGAAGCATCAAGGGCACACAAGTATCGGTCACTTCTACAGGTATAGGAGGACCCTCGACAGCAATAGCGGTAGAGGAGTTAGCCAAACTTGGGGCTGACACTTTTATTAGAGTGGGCACCTCCGGCATGATGCAAGACTTCATAAAACCCGGTAATTTAATAGTTGTCTCTGGAGCAGTTCGTGATGAAGGTACTGCGCTACATTACATGCCCATAGATTTTCCTGCGATTGCACATCTCGATGTTGTAGAGTGCCTTCGACAAGCTTGTGAAGCCACAGGGGTAACATACCATGTAGGTTTGTCACACTCCAAGGATTCATTTTATGGAGAAGTTGAGCCAGATAGGATGCCCATAAGTCAGACACTAAAGCATCGGTGGGATGCCTGGGTACAGGCTGGAGTACTATGTTCAGAGATGGAAGCAGCTGCATTGTTTGTGCTAGCAAGTACACTAGGTAAACGTGCTGGGGATATTATGGTTGCTGGTGGAAGCCATGTTGGTCTCGAGCCACTGTGCAAAACCGCTGTTGAAAGTATACGTATGTTGATTGATCTTGATGATGTTTCATAGACAAACCACTATATTAATTTAGAATTATTTACGTACCGTGTGCAGACTAGCATAAATCTAGGGAGGTGTAAGGGTAATATGGATTCTGATAGGAAGTGGATGGCAGAGGCAATATCTGAGGCAAAGAAAAGTCGCGAGTCCGGTGGAATCCCGATAGGTTCTGTGTTAGTTTCACAAGGCACAATTATAGGAAGAGGGCATAATCAGCGTGTACAAAAAAACAATCCAATCCTACATGCGGAGATGGTAACTATTCAAGATGCTGGTCGGCTTCGCGCGAGTGTCTACGCACAATCCACAATGTATACTTCCTTATCCCCATGCACAATGTGCGCTGGCACTATTGTCCTATATAAAATACCGAGGGTTGTGGTTGGTGAAAATAGAACGGTAGAGAACTTAACGCTTTGTGAAGACTGGCTAGTTGAACAAGGAGTAGAAGTTATAAACATGGATTTGCAAGAATGTGTGGATATCATGAATGACTTCATCAAGGAATGTCCTGAGGTATGGAATGAGGATGTAGGAGTATAGCTACGCCACTATTCAAGGAGAAATAAAATTATTTCGTTTGCTCATAATCTAATTGATCAGGCAGAACCCTACATGAAATCCCAAGTAAGGAAACCTTTCCTGCTTGGTTTGGTTAAAGGTGATTTGCCGGCTGAATGTTTCCAATATTGGCTTAGGGTCGATTACCCTTATCTGCACAATTTTGTAAAAGTGTGTGCCCTCGGAATGGTTAAAGCTAACTCATCAGAAGATGTAGATGTTATGTTGCATCATGTACAAAGCGTAAAAGAAGAGATGAGTGATCACGAGAAACATGCCAAAGAATTAGGTATGTCTAGAGAAGACTTACTATCCTACCCAATGGGCCCACTTAAGTACTCTTACACTCGCCATCAACTTGCAAGCGCTTACCAGGGATCGCTCGGTGACACTCAAGCTGCTATCTTAGCTTGCCAGTGGGGTTATGGTGAAGCCGTACGAAGACTGCTCGCTGAGCATAGCTTACAAGATAACAACCCGTACGTAGAATGGTGGAAATTTCACAGTGACCCTGGACATCGTGAGGGACTTGATAAAGCTTTGGATTTGCTGGACAGGCAGGCCGCCAAAAGTACTGATCACCAAAAGCAAATTATGTCTGATATTTTTATGATTAGTGTTCAGCATGAGACTATGTTGTGGGACGAATATTACAACATGACGGAATGGGAAACTTATCCAATAGAATAACGACCAGGCGGTTAAACTACTTCATTTCACCCGGGTATATAAAGTCGCGTTTTCTTTACTCATAAGCATCGACTAAATGGGCAATAAAACAAAACCCCGCTATTTGCAGGAGGGCTGTTAGCATTCTTGTATTGGCGATATGACTATGGAAAAACGACGATTTGGTGNNTACTGCAGCGATGACGGATGCTGCCCCGCTCCTTCCTGCGCAAAGATATTGATTAATGGCATCGGTAGATACTGTCGGCGCAACAGGCGTTGTTTGCTGACCAGCCGGTAGCGGCTGATAAACGCGCGTGCGGAGACCCTGGCCGATAAGCCCTCCTTCCCCACGGCCTTCCGCCGGAGGCGCTGCCTAATCTCGGCTGCTCTGACGGGCTTTACGAGTGGCAGCGCCTGAGCAGCGGCCGCAAACAGCCTGTCTACGTGCGCCTGTAGTCGGGCGGGGTGTTTGTCTTAGTTTATTGAATACATCATTCAGGTTTTAGTACTAACACATCTCCACTGATATTAGCTCGTCCGAAGCTCATAGGTAGGTATTCCACTGCCTGATGCCTTTCAATTAAATCATCGTAATGCTTACTGAGAACATTTCCCGATTGACCAGTGGTATGCATGAATAAGCTATTACTCCAATCGCTCAAATCTACTATCTGCCTATAACTAGGCACGTAAACTTGCTTATATGGATCTGAGAACTTGTAGGGCCCAGCATTAACGGTATATGATCCCCCACCATTCCCAATTTCACGCTGAAACAATATACGCAACGCCGCAACTTCACTGAAAGGATTGTGGGAGTAGACGGTCTCGTGTAATTCGCTCCACTTCCATTTATCTACGTTGCGGCCCGTAGATATCAAAGGAATATTACCTTCAAATGCCTCCTCAAGGAAATCAATAGCCCGGTCCAAAGCGATGGTGGCAGCATCTACACAACTTTCGTAAGGAATAGTGAGAACGTTATCACACCAAGGACTATCCGGATCTTCCAACACGTTAATTAGAAAAGATGCATGTTTACGATCAGCAAACTGTTCATACACATCGCCTCGCAATTCATCTTCAAAAATGACCATACCTAGCTGATGAAACCATGTAGCGTAGATTGTTGCAGCTACACTTTCGCCACTCATTTCACCATCCCAAGTAACAACATAGTCAAGTGCAGCGGCATGAAGTTCCCCCTCCGGCTCAACAGATTGCAGGTACGGCAGCAACTCTATCGCTTGTGTACTTGTTTGATCACCCTGCACAGTTATCATATCTTCAATGGAGATTTTGCTACCTCCATCACTGAATTGTAGAATTAGCTTTTCTATTCGCTCAGCTCTATATGGGGGAGCCCAACTGCTTGAAATAAAGAATGGATAACTATCTGCAACAACTTTGTTGTTGGCGGTAACTATATATCCTTCTTCTGGATTATAAGTTTGAGGGAGCTGATCAAATGGTATCCATCCTTCCCACTCATAATCACTATTCCATCCTGGAACTGGAACAGTACCATCACCTTTTGCCCGCACAGGTATGCGACCAAGACCAAAATAACCTATGTTCCCTCTCTGATCTGCGAAAACCATGTTTTGACTAGGAGCTACATAATAGCGCAAAGCATCAGTGAACTCGTTCCAGTCAGTAGCATAGGCCATTTTCACAAACGCGTCAGCAGTCGTGTCTCCAGGATCAAGTGCAGTCCAACGCATTGCAAGTGGAGTTCCTGCATTATCAGACACATCGCTAATTAGAGGACCGTGTCGAGTGCTTCTAGCAGCATATAACAGGGATTCTTCGTCATCCTTAACTATAATCTCCTCGGACACTATTACCATATCCTCCCATTCCCCATCAATCTCATACTGGTTTGGATTACTGGGATTGATCCGCTCTATATACAAATCTTGTACATCTGAACCCAGATTGGTTAGACCCCACGCTATGTGTTCATTATGACCAATAACAATTATTGGCATTCCTAACAAGGTTGCACCCATCGCATGTAACTTATCTCCCTGCAATTCCACCAGGTACCAAATAGATGGAATCTGAGCACCTAGGTGAGGATCATTAGCAAGTAATGGATTGCCACTTTCTGTCAGGTCACCAGAAATAACCCAACTATTACTACCAACATCTTTATCGCCCATGCGCAACATGTTCTGCATAGCGGAATCCACACCCAACAATGTACTGGCTATGTCATTCGGAACAATAACAGTTGCCTCAGATGGATATCCAGGCATAAGTTCATCTGCACGCTCTCTACCAACAGCAGATTCCAATAATGAGCGCAGCAGCTCATCTTCCCAGTTTCCACCCAAGTCCCACATCATCATTTTCGACCATACCAACGAATCGTATACTGTCCAGGGTTCAGGTTGAACGCCCAAAATCAGAAACTCCAGCGGTAGAGTGTGCCCCTCATCGATCCATGCGTTAATACCAGATGCATACGCTTCCAAAGCAGCTTTACTCTCAACGGTCAGAAAATCCCAGGTCTGCTCGGCCGCGCGATATGTGCCTAAGGTCCGCAGAAACTTGTCAATATCTAGTGTAGATTCTCCCAACATCTCACTCAATCGTCCTGACCCAACGCGACGATTAAACTCCAACTGCCATAGCCGATCCTGCGCATGCACATATCCCAAAGCAAAATATGCGTCGTCGTCAGTAGAAGCGAATATATGCGGGACACCGTCTGCATCTCGAACAATCTCTACCTGTCCATCAAGTCCCGATAACACTATCATACCCTTAGTGTTTGGCAGACTGCTACGTAAATAGAAGTAACTTACTCCAATCACCAGAATGGTTGTCCCTATTATTATGCTAATGCGCTTTACTACTGTATTGTTTGTCATATCTTATTACCTTAGCTTAATCGCAGTATAAAGCTCACCATCGTCATAGTCAAATCAGCATTTACCTTACTCATGGCTTGACAATTAGCATCAATTTGAGATAATCGCCATACAACACAATATATGGCTAAGACAGAGCAAAGTACGCTAGGTGACTACTGACTGGCAAAAAGGATGGTCTAAAGCATACTAAAAAGTGTTCCTGGCGAGATTTCACTCTCGAACCGCACTGGGGAACACTATTCATATAACAAAAGGCGTGGTAACTACCCAGTGCCGCAACCCCGCGTTAGTAGGGAATGAAAACCGACAATCGGGCAATCAAGTGGGTCTTGATAAGGACAGACCAAACAGGGTGGTACGGCGGGGCTAATTTAGCCCCGTCCCTTTTTCTGGGACGGGTTTTCTATTTTATTAGTCCTCATGGCTGTACATAATGTTGTAGAGGTATAAATGCTTGAATCACTAGACACAATCAAAAAACTGGCGCTTTCAGAACTCCAAAAAGCCAGCGACATGGAAGCTTTAAGTTTGTGGCATTCAACGCACCTAGGTAAGCGTAGCCAATTAATAAAGTCGTTAAGAAATTTGGGCAATATGGCACCCAAGGATCGACCTATTATTGGTAAACATGCTAACGAAATCCGCAACACCCTTGAAGAAGCTTACAAAGAGCGGATAAGTCATTTAAGCAAAGTCATGCAATCAGCTAGCAACAAAGACATGAGTTTAGACGTTACTCTACCAGGGAGGCCCTTGAATCGCGGTCGATTGCATATAGCCACTCAAACTTTGCGCAGAATCTACACTATATGGGCGGACATGGGCTTTCAAATCTATCGGTCCAGAGAAGTAGAAACCGATGAATTAAACTTCGAGCTTTTGAATATACCACTCCATCATCCTGCCCGAGATATGTGGGACACTTTCCACACAAATAGTCCTGGTGTTATATTGCGCACACATACCTCACCAGGTCAGATACACGCCATGCGGGCAAATGCTCCCGAACCTATAAGAGTCATACTGCCAGGAATGTGCTACCGATACGAACAAATCACCACGCGATCTGAAATCCAATTCAACCAAGTAGAAGGGCTTGCAATCGGTACAAATATACGCTTCACAGACCTGAAAGGTACTCTCTCGAATTTCGCACGCCGCATGTTTGGTACGAGCGCGCGCACCCGCTTTCGGGCATCACATTTTCCATTTACTGAACCAAGTGCTGAAATGGATGTTGAGTGTTTTTTGTGCTCTGGAGATGGCTGCGGAGTGTGTAAGAATACAGGCTGGCTGGAAATACTGGGTTGCGGAATGGTACATCCCACAGTGCTAAACAACGGAGGTTACGCACCTAGCAAATACACAGGATTTGCCTTTGGTATGGGTCCTGAACGCATCGCCATGCTTCAGTACGACATCGATGATATTCGTCATTTTTGGGGAAACGATTTGCGGTTCTTAGAACAATTTTAGACTTACGTGATTACATTTATACCTATTAAAAGCCTACAATACCATGTATAAAACAATTTACCTGCAAACTAAATACAGTAAGGACAATCAACAATGAAAGTCCCTTTAAGTTGGCTCAAAGACTACATTGACATCAGTCTTGATCCGCATGAGGTTGCTCACCTCCTAACATTTGCAGGATTAGAAGTCGAATCAATACACTACATTGGTCTACCGCAGCCAAATCAACACCAATCCCAGACAAAAACTACCGGTCTTGAGTGGGGCCGAAACGATATTGTTGTGGCTGACATCACTAGAGTTGAACATCACCCAAACGCGAATCGACTAATTTTGGCACAACTCTACGATGGTAAACAGATACACACCGTACTGACGGGTGCTCCCAATCTCTTTGAGTACAAAGACAAAGGTGATCTATCTCAACCATTAAAGGTAGCCTACGCACGTGAAGGCGCTCAGCTCTATGATGCACATAGTTCTGGCCAGGAATTAATTAGAATAAAGCGCAAGAAAATTAGAGGGGTCGAATCATACTCCATGGCGTGCTCTGAGAAAGAGCTTGGTATATCTGATGACCATGAAAGGGTCATTATATTTGATGCCAAAGCGCCAGCAGCTGGAACACCACTAGTTGACTACATCGGGGACGCTGTATTAGACATTGCAATTACACCTAACATGGCCCGTAATTTAAATGTATTGGGTATCGCTAGAGAGCTAGGAGCGCTTACAAAAACTCCAATTCATCCTCCAGAAACAAATATGACCACAGACATATCAAAAACATCAGCACTTAAAATGCCAAAAATAGAAGTTGGTGAGCCTGAATTAAATCCACGCTTTACTGCAACTCTAATTGAAAACATAAAGATTGAACCTTCACCCTACTGGATGCAACTTCGGCTGCGAATGTCCGGGTTGCGTCCAATCAACAATGTGGTTGATATAACCAACTATGTTATGTTAGAAATGGGTCAACCACTACATGCGTTTGATTATGATGTGCTCCGTACCCGATCAGAAACAAAAGTTCCAATTATCACTACAAGACTCCCACAGTCCGGAGAGAAAATTATGACCCTGGACGGTGTAACTCGAACTCTCGACAAATTCACAATCTTGGTAGCAGATAGTACTGGAGCTTTATCCATCGGTGGAATTATGGGAGGTGGTGACTCAGAAGTATCTAGCAGCACAACAAAT
>DCAJ01000030.1:36336-64049 GCA_002311455.1 Anaerolineales bacterium UBA1136
TATCTAGCAGCACAACAAATGTGCTTCTAGAAGCTGCTAGTTGGAATTTAATCAATATACGTAAAACTGTCACATCGCAGCAGTTGCAATCATCACAAGCAGGATATAGATTTAGTCGCGGAGTAAGTCCTGAAATGGCTGCTAGATCCAACTACCGAGCGGCCGAACTGATTCGCTTAATGGGCGGTGGAATAATTATCCACGACCTAATAGATGAATACCCACGCCACCACATACCAAACACTGTAAAACTACCTTTAGGTGAAATACAGCGTTGTTTAGGTATAAAGATACCAACAGGTGAAGTGGTTAGTATTCTCAGCTCACTAGATTTCATAGTCGAGAAACAAAAAAATATACTGCACGTCACTGCTCCTGACCATCGATTAGATATAGGATTAGATGAGATAGGTGCAGCAGATATAATTGAGGAGATAGCACGTATTTGGGGATTTGAAAATATCCCTGAGACGCAAATAGCTGATTTAACGCCAAAGCAGCAGAACAATATCCCTCTCGAAAAAGAAGAGAGGATTCGCGACATTCTAGTAACACTCGGACTACAGGAAATAATAACATATCGTATTTCGTCACCCCAACAAGAACAACTTTTACAGACTCTGGACGATGGTCCATACGTACATCTAGCAAACCCTATAACTCCAGAACGCTCGACTATGCGCCGATCACTACTATCTAGTGTCCTAGAATGTGCTGAAAACAATTCGCGTTTTCAACAGCGGATATCACTATTCGAAATCGGCCCAGTCTATTTACCAGAGTTAGCATCATCAGAGAAGCACACAAACTTACCACATGAAGCACAACGATTGTCGATAGTACTTATGGGAAAGCGGCTATCACTTAGCTGGACCAGCAAACTAAGTGACTCAATGGATTATTTTGACTTGAAAGGAGTGATTGACGAATTGCTTCAAGCTTCACATATATCGGATTACACTATCACACCTGGTGAGCACCCCTCTTTTCAGCCTGGTGCAACTGCAACTTTAACGATACATGGATTACAGGCAGGAGCCTTCGGTGTTTTACACCGTGATGTAGCGTCCAATTATAACTTTGGCGAATATCCGACTTTAGCAGCTGATTTTGACCTTGCAATGTTTATAAATGCTATGCCAGATCACTACACTATTAAACCAGTACCGCGTTTTCCTGCCATAGTTGAAGATATTGCCTTAATTGTGGATGAACGGATAAGCAGCTATGAAGTAATAGAATTAATCATAAACACTGGTGGTAAAATGCTAACCAATGTGCAGTTATTCGATGTTTTCCGTGGAGAACAAGTCGGAACCAATAACAAGAGTTTAGCATATCGATTTACGTATCAGTCTGAACTCAAAACACTGACTGATAAAGATGCTGCTAAATTACGTACCAAGATAGTTAAAAAGCTCCAAAAAGAATTAGGAGCGCAACTGCGTAGCGAGTAACCCACTACTCCAAGTATGATATCAAAGCTGGAGCTATATCACTCAAGTCATTAATGTTAGCTGCAACACTACTGTGGCCATCGCCAAACAAAAGAACTGGAACCTTGTTACAAGTATGACGGCGGGTGGTTTTATCTTCCAGGTTGCCATGATCTGAAGTGATAACAATCAGTCCATCTGCCTCACACCAACCAGCTAGTATCCCACCTATTGCTGCATCAAGACGTTCTACTGTATTAATAGCCACACCCATAGTGCCACGATGTCCAACAACATCGGTCTGCCAGCAATCAAACAAAAGCAAATCACTCTCCTGAGCTAACAAAGCCAAGCGCTTACCGGCTTCATTTAGAGACAGTATGGGTATATCCTCGAAACCAAAGTGCGATCGCAATCCTTCTCCTGTAAAGTCTGCAGCCAAGGCACGACCACCACGCAAATCTTCTATATTGCATAATCTAGTTCCTACGGTTTCAAATGCAAACTGAATCGAAGATGGCGAACGACGTCCGGACTGCAACTGCTTCAAAAAAGATGGTGGGTAAGCATTGGCTAGCCTAACAGTATAGTTATTACTACGCATCTGTTGCAGTATATTGTCTCTCCGCACTAGGGCTCTTATTTCTACGCTCGGTTTTGGTCCCCAGTGTTTACCAATGTATGCTGGCACATTAACTCCGGTCATGATTGTTGCCTGTCCGGTGGCAGATTGAGGTATGCCAGCAACTCCCATGCACGCATCAGCCGGCACAAACGAAAAATTGTTTTCCGAAAAGGCACACTGCTCGGAAACAAGTTTTTGTCCTGACATTAGCATACTTAGGTTAGGAGTGTTAGCAGCAACAAAAGGGTTTGTTGCTGCATCGTTCAAACCCAGGCCCACTCCATCAAGAAATAGAATCAATATGCGTCTCATTGACAATCATTAATGACACAACTAGTTAAGCTAACTTTGCAACATCACACTCTTACTGGCAATTAAAGTCAACTCTACAAAGGTGGAACACCTGATTGTTACTCTAATTGAGCTAGTGCATACAACAAAAACGTTGACAATATTCTAGCATGCTTTGACAATGCAACAACCCTCCGTTACAATGCCACCCTGCACTCACAAAGTATGTTTCTCACGACATTTACTGGATACCATTTTTTCGAGGGAGGTAGATTAAAACTGTCATGAAAGAATATGCAACTGACTCTATACGTAATGTAGCCCTTGTGGGCCATGGAGGGTCTGGCAAGACCTCACTTGTAGAGGCTATGCTACACGTTACCGGAGCTACCACACGTCTGGGTAGGGTGGATGACGGATCTACTATAGCTGACTTTGAGGATGAAGAGCGTAACCGAAGGATGTCTATTAGCACAGCAATGGTTGCATGTGTTTACGAAGACTACAAAATTAACTTACTAGATACTCCTGGATTCACAGATTTCGTCGGTGAAGTGAAATCTGCACTCCAAGTAGCCGATGCGGCAATAATCGTAGTGGATTCTGTGGCAGGTGTAGAAGTAGGTACTGAGCTTGTTTGGGATTATTGTGACGAACATAATCTGCCTAGGTTCATAGTAATCAATAAAATGGACCGTGACAACGCTAATTACAGTAAATCACTAAACTCTGTACAACAACTTGCATCTGACAAAAAACTAATACCCGTAGCACTACCTTGGGGTGAGAAATCTGACTTCAAGGGAATTATTGGCATGTTGGCTCAGAAAGCAAGGCCTGGATCTGGGGACAAAACCGAGGACATTCCTGAAGACTACAAAGATACAGTTGCTATAGCACGAACTGAGCTTGAAGAGGCTGCGGCAGAGGGCGATGATGAATTACTAATGCGCTATCTAGACGGAGAAACTCTAAGCCCTGATGAAATAGAACACGGGTTCAAACAGGCGGTACTATCAGGCAGTTGCGCCCCAGTTTTAGTAGCATCAGCCACAGAGTCCATTGGTATAGTACCATTGTTACTAGGTATTACACGTTACTTACCCTCTCCAGCAGAAAACCTTCATGCAGGGTCTGAGAAAGATTCAGATACAGACACTGTACGAGCACAAGACTCAGGACCACAAGGTGTCATTGCTTTTAAAACCACAGCTGATCCGTTTGTTGGAAAACTAACTTACTTAAGAGTCATGTCAGGAGTCCTTGAATCAGATACACGAATTCAAAACCACACTCGAAAGACGGAGGAACGCATTGGTACTTTACACGTAATGCGTGGCAAAGAACAGATACCTATAAAATGCCTACACTCCGGAGACCTTGGTACTGTAGCAAAACTTAGCGATACAGCAACAGGAGATTCTTTAGGCGACAAGAACAACCCTTTGTATTTTCAGGCTGCCGTGTATCCAGGAAGCTTATATGCTGTAGCAGTACGTCCACGTACACAAGCCGACTCCACTAAAATGGGTCCTACTCTAACTAAACTAAGCGAGGAAGACCCGACACTTAGTTGGCGCAACGAGCCATCCACAAAACAGACAATTCTAGAAGGTATGGGTGGTCAACACATTGACATTGCGCTTAAGCGAGCTGAACAAAAGTTTGGTACATCACTAGATATCAGCACTCCAAAAGTACCATATCGGGAAAGCATCACCAGCTCTGGAGACAGCCAATATCGACACAAGAAACAAAGCGGAGGAGCCGGCCAATTTGGTGAAATTCATATGCACATAGAGCCACTAACTAGTACAAATAGGGGTCCAGATGGTGACGAGAATTTCTGCTTCAAGAACAAGGTATTCGGTGGAGCAATATCAGCGAATTTTATGCCTGCAATTGAGAAAGGTATACGTGGTGTGTTGACAGATGGAGCAGTTGCCGGATTTCCCATGGAAAAAATATTTGTAGCAATAACTGACGGTAAGGAACATCCGGTAGACTCAAAGCCCATCGCGTTTGAAATAGCAGCGCGCGAAGCTTTTAAGCTTGCTGTCGCAAATGCAAGTCCAGTGCTACTAGAGCCCATTATGCTAATTGATATTACAGTTCCAGAAAGCAATATGGGTGATGTAATGAGTGATCTTAATAGTAGACGGGCTAGAGTACAGGGAATGGATTCAATCAGTGGCAAAAGCGTGGTGACTGCAGAAGTGCCACTTGCAGAAGTTCAACGGTATGTTACTGATTTGCGCTCCATCACACAGGGACGCGGTGTGTTTTCACTAAAATATTTGCGGCATGAACAAGTGCCATCACATCTTGCGCAAACCGTGATTGATGTGGCTAAATCCGACTCAAAAGATGAATAAAGGGTCTAGTATAATAAAACACACTTACCTACATATTCGTTGAGTATTCCACCATTATAAGAGTAACACTCACAATAATCTGTGTTAACTTGCTCATTATCTCCTTGCCATAACCAGAAGCCCACACGATTGACTAAGCACACTTGATCCGAAGTTTGACCAACCGCACGCCGGGTAGCCCAACCCAGACCACGCTCATCATCTTCTATGATTAGCCACACGCGATATTCACGATGTTCGTTAGGACTCCAGACCAACTCACCTTCCAGCGCCAATATCAACATTAAGGCTGGAAAAGAAATAACGCTAACCCAAAACACAGAAAGCATGCCTACAAAGACATGTCGGATCTTCAACCAATCAGGAATTAATTTCATATTTGTATGACACCCATAGTATGTCTGGTAAAATCGCTGGGAAAAGTATATAGTATCTGTAACAAGCAAGGACAAATTATGGCATTGATTGTGGAAAAATTACCGCTTGGACCCCTGGAAACCAATTGCTTTATCGTAGCAGATTCTGCCTGCAATAATTGTGTAGTAATAGATCCCGCATGGGACGCCAACAAAATCATTGGAGTCGTTGAAAACAAGGGATGGAACTTACAAGCTATATGGCTCACCCACGCTCATTTTGACCATTTCGGGGCACTAGGCGGGATCATGGAGTCTTACCCGGACTTGCCTCTCGGACTCCATGAAATGGATCTAGAGCTATATCAAGCTGGTGGAGGTGCAAAGACTTGGGGTTTACCAATTGACAATAGCCACCAGCCCACACTTTGGTTTGACAAGACAAAAACATTATATATTGGTAAATATAATTTCAGCATTCTGTTTGTGCCCGGACATTCTCCTGGGCACGTAGCATTTTTTCAAACAGACAGCAATATTATTTTTGGCGGTGATGTGCTTTTCCAACAAGGTATAGGACGCACTGACCTTTATGGTGGTAATCACACCCAACTCATCAATAGCATACAGATGCATTTTCTCACCCTTCCAAACGATACTATCGTTTATCCGGGCCATGGGAGCAACACCACTATATCTGCCGAGAAACAAACCAACCCCTACATAATCTGACTAGGGAATTGGTTTGAAACCGTCTGGCAAGTCATTCGTGGGTCTCTGCTGTACCCAGGCCAACCAATCACGTAAAACACCTGAAGGTTCCATATAACTTATCGAATAGACTGGGATGATGAATGATTCTGCCACCGAAACTTCCAGTAATTTCACATCTGAGCTAAGCGTACTTTGCCAACCATAGCCAATAGCTCCGACCGTGTTGTTTACGTACTCCAACATCAAGTCATCACCTGCCAACACGCGAGCTACGGAAGAAGGCGAAGAATTGCCTAATACAATCGACTCAAATGCAGTCCGTGCTGAATCTCCCTCCTCTCGAACCGCAAGTTTAATTGGTTCGGATTCACCCCCGAACTCTGCCCAGTTTACTATTGCTCCTGTAAACACTGAGCTGAGTTGTTCTACCGACAATTCATCAATCTCACAACCTGGGTGAACAATTGCTTGGAGGCTGGTCAATACCAGCGGAGTTCCAAAAAGACTTACATCGTTCGGGAAGTATAAAATAATGCCTGATTCCACACCGCCCGAAGACACTGCTTTAATTAATTGCCTATCAGACGAGTAATACTTGATGTGAATATGTTCACCATAAGGTGATGCCGAAACCAGATCGCTAGCAAAATCACCGATAGCAGTTGTTACACCTATGGTGTACACTGGAGATTTGGTAGGTGTTGGAGTGGGTACAGGATTACAACCCATCAACATACCAGCCAACCCCACTAATACACAGTACCAGGCAAATGGACGTAGTGAGTGATTCCGCAAATATCTCAGCAACCAATGGATAGACACAATACCTACTAACAGTGCCGTAAAGAAGCCTGTTAAGATAGCAGGCCAATATTGCCACAACAGACGATTGCTGAACAGCTCTACACCTACAACCAAACTGGCCCCTAGCACAACTGGCATCGCCATCAGGAAACTTAGTCTAGCCGCAGATTCGTGTGTAAGTTTCCGTAGAAGGCCTCCCACTATGGTTAAACCAGATCTTGATATGCCAGGTAAAATAGCAACGGCCTGAAAGCATCCGATTATCAGAGCATCTAGCCATCGGATATCTCTCGTCCTAATCCTATTACTTGGAGTGTATGATTCAGCTGCAATAATCACAAAGGCGGTAAACAACAACAAAGCCGCAACACCCCGGGGATTTTCTAACATGGCCAGGAAAAACTCCTTTGCCGCTATCCCTACCAAGCCGGCCGGAATAGTTGCAAGCACAATTAGCCAACCTATTTTTGCATTATCACTTTCAAAAGGCTTCCGGTTCCACATCCCCGCAAGTAATGCCGACAAAATTTCTCTAAGATCTTGCCAAAAATAGGTAATTACTGCGACCACGGTACCCAAGTGCAACAGAATATCAACCGTAAATTCTAGCTGAGGGTCAAATGACCAACCTAACCAATGCGGGATTAGCACAAGATGCGCCGAGCTTGATATAGGAAGGAACTCAGTTATCCCCTGAATAATACCTAGAGCTACAGCTTGCAATACTGTCATAAGTCAATATTATCTTCGAACGCCCGTTTCCAGGAACCAAATTCACCTGCAACAATTGCATTGCGCATATCCTTCATCATATCATGCAGCATATGTAAATTATGGATAGTCAGCAATGTAGCACCAAGAATCTCCTTAGCCTTACACAGATGTCGAATGTATGCTCTACTGAAATTGGTGCAACAGTAACAGCAACATTCTATATCTACAGGCCTATTGTCGTTAGCAAAGATAGCCTGTTTCATGTTCATTTGCTTGCTCCGAGTCATGGCAGCTGCGTTACGAGCAAGCCTAGTGGGAAGCACACAATCAAACATGTCTACTCCACTTGAAACAGCAGAGACCAAATCAGCAGGTGATCCAACACCCATAAGATACCTTGGTTTTCCGGAAGGCAGAATATCTGCAACTAATTTAGTAATCGATCGAAGCTCCTCCTTTGATTCTCCTACAGAAAGACCACCAATCGCATTACCTGGTAAATCTAAATCCGCAATAAATCTTGCGGATTCGGACCTTAAATCTGGAAAAACTCCTCCTTGTACAATGCCAAACAAAGCCTGATCCTTACGCGTATGGGCAGATTTGCAACGGACTACCCAGTCATGCGTACGTGCCATTGCTCTCTCATTAGTCTCACGATTGTATGGCTCTGGGCACTGATCGAACGCCATGATAATGTCAGACCCGAGATTGTTTTGCACATCTACTGTAAATTCCGGAGTAAAGCGATGAGTTGAACCATCTATATGTGACCGAAATGTGACACCGTCATCATCAATTTCATTCTTAGCGCTAAGAGAAAAAACCTGAAAACCCCCCGAGTCGGTCAGGATAGGGCTAGACCAATTCATGAAATTATGCAGACCACCCTGATCGCGCACTATTTCAAAACCTGGCCTAAGGTAAAGATGGTAAGTGTTTGCCAGTACGAGCGATGTACCAACAGCTGTAAGTTGATCTGGTGTCACAGCCTTAACTGAAGCCTGAGTACCAACCGGAGCAAACACAGGAGTGTCAATCATTCCATGAGGAGTACGTAACAAACCTACCCTTGCCCGACCTTCTGTGGACAACACTGTAAACTCAAACATACAGCCACAGATTATACCTTTCCGAACTTAAGTGTGTTGCACCACAAATATTTGTTGCGGCTGCTTATATAAAATGATAAAATTGGATCTCAATCACAGAGCAAATTCGAAACCATATGCCATTTGGATATCACAGAAGAATATTACATGTTGACCTAATGGATGGCAGCATCTTCCAAGAACGACCTGGAGATGATTTCTACAGGAAATATCTAGGTGGTTCAGCTATGGGTATGTATTACATTCTAAACGGCATGTCCCCAGGTGCTGACCCTCTAGGTCCAGACAACATCTTGACCCTCATGCTGTCAGTTCTAACCGGAGCTCCAATTTCAGGACAGAGTCGCTTAACTGCAAATGCTAAGTCGCCTCTTGTCGACGGTATAGGAGATTCGCAATCCGGAGGTTTCTTTCCAGCAGAACTTAAATTCGCAGGTTATGACGGCATTGTAGTGAAGGGACAGTCTGAAGAACCAGTATATCTCTGGATAAAAGACGGCGTGGCTGAGCTACGTAGCGCAACACACCTTTGGGGCAAAACAACTGGAGTTGTAGAAGATATTCTTAAGGAAGAATTATGTGACAAAAAGATTGAAGTAATGCAGTGCGGGCCTGCTGGCGAGAAACTATCCTACCTTGCTGCTATCATAAATATGACAAATCGCGCTAATGGACGCACCGGTCTCGGGGCAGTAATGGGTTCTAAGCGTCTCAAAGCTGTAGTGGTTCGAGGAACATCAAAACAATTTCTAGTTGCAGAACCCAAACACCTAAATGATTTTGCCCGCAGCGGAGTTGCTGCCTTCGATGACAATGCATCTATGGTGGGACTGCGCAAAGACGGGACTGCTGGAGTTACCTCACATCAACATGCCGATGGCGGTCTCCCAACTTACAACTTCAATTCAGGTCAGTTTGCTTCTAGCGATTCAATTAGTGGTGAGGCTATGACGGATACTATTCTCACCGGACGCGACACTTGTTATGCCTGCACGGTACGATGTAAACGCAGTGTAACAACCACATTCAAAGAAGAACAGGTTCACGAAAAATACGGTGGTCCTGAATACGAAACTCTTGCTACATTCGGGTCTTATTGTGGAGTAAGTGATCTAAGTGCGGTTGCAATGGCCAACCAACTATGCAATGAGTACGGGCTCGACACTATTGGAACTGGAGCTACTATAGCATGGGCAATGGAGTGTTATGAGGAAGGAGTTATCTCAGAAAAAGAGACTGGTTTCCCCATCCCGATGGGTGACTCTGAAGTCATGGTGAAACTAACTAAAATGCTTGCTACTCGTGATGGTTTTGGTGATGTGATAGCAGATGGATCACGGGCAGCTGCAGACCGTTTGGGTAAAGGTCACGAATTCCTTATAACTGTCAAAGGGGCTGAGGCTCCAGCTCACATGCCCCAGGTCAAAAAATCGTTAGGTCTTATTTACTCAGTAAATCCATTTGGAGCTGACCATAACTCATCCGAGCACGACCCAGCTATGGAAGATGACTACAAACATTATTCTGATCGACTACAAAGCATCGGAATAGATAGGAGTGCTCCAAAAAGGTCCCTTGAACGAGACAAAGTGCAATTTGCTCTAACAACACAACATATGTACTCATTTCTCGATAGCGCGAACCTATGTGTGTTCGTATGGGGCCCTTCTTGGCAGCTTTTCGGCCCTGAAGAGTGTGTAAAATTAGTTAAGACCATAACTGGATGGGAAGACTTCACCATTGATGAAATGCTTCTAGTAGGTGAAAGACGGCTCAATATGCTTCGAGCCTTCAACTCCCGGGAAGGAATTGACCGAAGCGCGGACAAGTTACCACGCAAATTCTACAAAACACTACAAGGGGATGGTCCCAGCTCCGGTGTAGCACTAGACATTGAAGAGATCATGCAAGCCCAAGAATGGTATTACGAATTGAGTGGATGGAATCCAGATTCCGGAAACCCAACCCAGGATACATTGAAAAGATTGGGTCTTGAATGGATTGATTTGTGATTGTCCTGACACCACTGGAACAAATGAAAATATATTGGTCACTTGGGTCCAATGTTTATGAAAGCTAAACAATACGCAGCAAAGGATTTTAGTTTTCGTAAAACATGCCCTGAAATCCCAAATACAACTTATTTAACTCACAAAATACACTACTACCCAGCAAAATTTATCCCTCATATACCACGCTGGTTCCTAAAAGAATATAGTAGACCAAACAACACAATACTAGACCCTTTTTGCGGATCAGGAACCGCCTTGGTTGAAGCAAACTTGCTAGGAATCAATGCACTAGGAGTTGACATTAATCCTCTCGCGCATATGTTATTGCAAGCCAAAACCGAATTGGTAGAAGACCACGACAAGTTTTCTGCTCAATGCTTGACAGCAATCGACAAAGCACGTAGTCATCCATCTAATTACATGCCTGATTTACCTAACCTTGATACTTGGTTTCTATCACAGGCTCGTGAAGAACTCTCTCGAATATTCGGGTATCTTTTGGAAAACCCAGACCAACTTCCAGAGGCGGTAATCAATTTTATGCTAGTATGCGCATCTTCCATCGTGAGAAAAGTATGTAACGCTGATCCGCAGATAAGTAAGCCTTTCATATCTCGGCGAATGCGTGCTCTACTAAAAGAAGATGCAGTAGAGCAAAGAGCTTTACATTTACTTGAACGTCACACTCGAACCTTTCTTGATCGCAAGAACAAGTATATGCGCACTGTCGCTAATTTAGGAAAAATCTGGGGATATTTACCTATAAGCAAAATGGTGATGGACTCAGATGCAAGAACACTAAGAAACATTAGCAATCAGTCAATAGACTCAATCATAACCTCACCTCCATATGCCAATGCACAAGAATACTTTCGGTCAATCAAAATGGAGCTGTATTGGCTTAATTTGTTAAAGGATAACAGCCTTAAACAACTAAACAGAGAGATTGTAGGAACTGAGAGTCTACCGCTATCAGAGTGCCGAGATACACCTGTGTTTGGGATCGAAGATTTAGACTCGGCGCTAGGACAGGTGCATCTAGTTGACCAGAAACGTGGACATATAGTACTTCGTTATTTCCAAGACATGCAGGCTAGTATTGAGCAATGCTACCGAGTTCTCAAACCTGGAGGGTACTTTGGTCTATTGGTAGGAGACAATGTGATTCGAAAAATTAAGATTGATACCCATACATTTATTCAAGAAATTGCTGAGAGTGTGGATTTTATCACTGAAGATATAGGTTACGACCGTATAGTTGCGCGCAGGCTAACACCAAAACGAAATGCCTCCGCTGGGTTAATAGAGATAGAATGGATGCTCATATTTCGAAAACCAGGACTATAACTAGGTTATATAACATCACAATCATATATATGTACGAGACACTCTACTCCCTATAGAGGAAACTACATCATAATTTATTGTATTCCACCTCACGGCCACCTCTTCCGCAGAAATATGGCCCTGTCCCTGATGACCTATTAATACGACTTCATCTCCAACCACTGCATCCGGCACACTATCCAATCTCACCATAAATTGATCCATGCACACCCTCCCAACTACAGGTACTCGCCTTCCTCCGATTAGTACTATTTTATCTCCGTGACGTCGGTATCCGTCAGCATACCCTGTAGAGACAGTACCGATGATTTCTGGCCCATTAGTTACATAATCGTGACCGTAACTAATGCCAGTTCCTTTAGGTACATGCTTCACTTGGCTTAATTGCGATTTCCACGTAAGTGCAGGCCGCAAATCTTCGCGGCATTTACAATCTTCCGACGGATCAAGTCCATACATTGCAATACCTAGCCTAATCATGTCCCAGCATGAATCTGGTCTAACCATTGCGGCAGCTGAATTTGATGCATGCACAAGACTTGGGCAGAGCCCAGCATCTGTAAGCAAGGCAACCACATTCCGAAAATAGTGTTCCTGATCTAGTGTAGGAGCTATATCAGCTTCATATGCGCGGGCATAATGCGTTGACAGACCTTCAAACAACAGTCCTTGAGTACCAACCAAATAGCTTGCAATATCCAATGCGACCTGATCAGAAACTCCAATACGACCCATCCCAGTATCCACCTTTAAATGAACACGTGCTGGCTGACCTAGTCTTTGAGCAATTACGGCAACACTCTTTAGATGCTCGATATCCCATCCTGCCATCGAAATATTGGCTGAGATTAGCTGCTCTGTCATTGATATAGGTGTAAATCCAAGCACAAGAATTGGGCATTTTATCCCATCACTACGTAACTCAAGAGCCTCGTCTGCCCTAGCTACACCGCACCAACTAGCACCGGCCCTCAATGCAGTCTCAACAACCGGCAGAGAGCCATGACCATAGGCATTTGCCTTTACGACAGCCATCACGACCACACCAGAAGTAGCAGAAAAGTAACGGACATTGTCCTCAATAGCGGATAGGTCAATTTCTACCCAACTAGAACGTAGAAGCTGTGCATTCATATACAAAGTATACATGAGATAACACAGTACCCACGGTTTCGCCTCCTTGCCTTCTAAATACAAAACCGCGATAATGAAGTAGCGAACAAGAATCGTTTCGCGTATTGCATAGTGACCTCAAGTATTCATGTAATAATAATCACGAAAACGTTGTGTTATCTATGATTTCTGTCAACACCTACTCTCTTTATACAAACAAGGGGAAATGATGAGAATATTTATAGCTGATCGTGCAAATTTCGTGGATGCTTACAAATAGACAATGGATTACGAGGCAGTAATTGGACTTGAGGCCCATGTTGCATTAAACACAAGCTCTAAAATGTTCTGTGGTTGTAGAGTAGTGGATTCAACAACTGCTGAGCCAAACCGTCATGTCTGCCCAGTGTGCTCTGGAATGCCAGGAGCTCTTCCTTCAATAAATAAACGAGCTGTAGACCTAGGAATCCTGGTATCTTTAGCCCTAAACTGCAAAGTTGAAACAGTTAGTGTTTTCGCCCGCAAGAACTATTTCTATCCTGATTTACCTAAAGGGTATCAAATTTCTCAGTACGAAAAGCCTTTGGCTACCGGCGGTCACATAAAGATTGATTCTGCACAAAAAGTTACGAAGGTTCGTATCCGCAGAGTACATCTAGAAGAAGATACCGGGAAACTAATTCATATAAACGCTCGTGAGAACAGAAAAAGCGCTTCACTGATAGATTTAAACCGCGCTGGTGTCCCGCTGTTAGAAATAGTCAGCGAGCCGGACATGCGGTCTCCACTTGAAGCGGTTAGTTACGCCAAAGAGTTACACTCCTTGTTGACTTATCTAGACGTAAACAGTGGAGACATGGAAAAAGGTGTTCTCAGATTTGAGGCCAACGTTTCAGTTAGAATAGCCGGCAGCAAACAGTTGAATGCTCGAAGGGAAATCAAGAACCTCAACTCCTTTAGAGCACTTCAGCGCAGCATCGAATACGAAACAAACCAACAGATTACAGCACATAAATCAAACGAAATCGTTCTGCAACAGACCCTGGGCTGGGACGAATCTAGCGGAAAAACTGTATTTCAAAGAAGTAAAGAACATAGCCACGATTACCGCTATTTTCCAGAACCAGATTTACCGCCGCTTAAAATTCATGATGAATGGAAAAATGCAATTCTTTCAAAGATGCCTGAATTACCTCATGCTAAAAGACGTCGTTTTCTATCAATGGGGTTGACTGATTATGACGCTCGTGTTCTAGCTGCCCAACGCAGAATAGCTGAATTTTTTGAGCAGGCTGTACAATCAGGTGCTAATAAGAATCCGCCAGTATTGCCCAAGTCTATCGCTAATTGGATTACTACTCATTTGTTCAGTATTATTAACGAAGTTGGTGAGTCAATAGACCAAATAAATCTTCCGCCGGAACATCTGGTTGATCTGATAGAGTTTGTACTTTCTGGTAGAACCAATGCCAACAGTGCTAAACTGGTGCTTCGGGAGATGTGCAACACAGGTACTGAACCAGAGTTTATTATAACTAAGCTTGGCCTTGAACAAACCAACGACCAAGCCACTATAATAAAGGTCGTAGATCAAGTGTTAGGTGAGAATCCAGATCAAGTGGCAGAATTGCTCGGAGGCAAGGATTCAATAGTTAACTGGTTGTTTGGTCAAGTGATGCAAGCTATGGATGGTAAGAGCAATCCCGATCTAGTGCTCACAACTTTACAGTCCGCAATCAAAAGAGCATCCTATACAAGAGACAACTAATGGAATCGCAGAACACCAGACCTGTATGTGACTACGAAGATTCGCAATACCAAACTGAGTTCTGGGAACATGGTGGCCGCGAGTACGAAGATCGTGTAGAACGGATTGCCTTACAGCATCTACTTCCGCAAAGCGGAAGTAGATGTCTTGAGATTGGAGCCGGTGCTGGTCGATTAACAAGAGAACTTGATGCCTTTGATAATGTTGTAGTATTAGATTACTCTAGGACTCAATTGCAACAAGCCCAATCACGGTTAGGTAGAATAGCTCGATACACATATGTTGCAGCTAATGCATATAACTTGCCTTTTGCATCTGGTGTTTTTGATGCCGCTCTAATGGTGCGAGTAATTCATCACCTAGCCGATGCTCAATCTGTGCTATCAAGCATTCATAATACCCTGCGACCTAATGGAACTCTGGTACTTGAATTTGCGAACAAGAGAAACTTGAAAGCTATACTCCGGTATTTGCTTAGAAAGCAATCTTGGAATCCTTTCAATTCAGCGACGGTTGAATACAACAGGCTCAATTACAATTTTCATCCTAGCACCATAATGAACTGGCTTAATGATTCCGGTTATATAGTTGGTCAACAACGACCTATTTCTCACTTTAGATGGAACTATCTAAAGCGCATAATACCTACTGATGTTCTCGTCAAAGCAGATAGCTTGCTACAATTTACCGGAAAGCTCTGGAAATTAACTCCAAGCATAATGTTGAGTGCCAACGCAAGCACGACCGGACCGACTGCAGATTCAAATGCTTTGTTCCAATGTCCTAATTGTGATTCAAACAAACTTAAACATACTTCCAGCCATCTAATGTGTCCAAACTGTGGATGTGTATGTGTAATCAAGAACGGTATTTACGACTTTAAGCAACCAAATCAAACTAAGGGAGAAGAACAAAAATGAGCGCTTATGACAAAACTTTCCCTGTAAACATTGCAGGAGTGCAGCGAGCTCTGCCTATTATGGAGATCAAACCCGGTTTGCGAATAGCTGTGCTAAACATACTGGGTGACACAGAGTTGGTGCAAGCTGCCTCAGAAGCCTTATCTGATCAGCTTTCTAGCCTGGAATATTCCGTAATTGTAACTGCTGAAGCCAAAAGTATACCCTTGGCTCATGTTTTGTCTGTAGTATCAGAGAAGCCTTATGTAGTGCTACGCAAAACACATAAGCCCTACATGGGTGAAAGTCTGTGTACGGAGACCTTGTCAATCACCACTGGTAAACCGCAAATGCTATATATGGACGAAAAAGACCGAAGCTTGGTATCTGGAACCAATGTGGTGTTGTTAGACGATGTGATAAGCACTGGCTCAACACTCAAAGGCATGCGTCTATTGATGACACAGGCACAAGCTAAAGTCGTCGGCGAATCTGCCATATTCACAGAGGGCGACGAGGATCAATGGGCAAACATTTATGCGCTTGGACACCTACCTATCTTTGGTTAACCTTCTTAGTATAGATTTTCCATTAAAGTTGATTTTGCCCTTTCCAGTAACAGCAATGCTGTCGAAGCGGACACTTTAGACATTCAGGTTTGCGAGCATGACACACTTCTCTTCCTAACCTAATGATATTAAGATGCACATCATAATAATGCCGTTCTGAAAACACATGCTCCAAATGTGTGTGTGCAGCATCAACACTCATTTTCTTTAGTAGTAAACCCAATCGTCCTGATACCCGATACACATGTGTATCCACTGGAAATGCGTACAGATCTAAGCTAAACAAAAGCACGATAGCTGCAGTTTTTGGGCCGACCCCTTTAAACTTCATAAGCCAAGCTCGAGCATCTTCTACTGGCATATCACGCAAAAAATCAATTGACAACTCGCCACATTCCTTAGTGATCTGGGAAAGGACTTGTTGGATTCTAGGTCCTTTCTGATTGGCCAACCCAGCAGGTCGTATTGCCTCTATCACCTTATCCTGGGGTGCATCACGTACAGATTCCCAATCAGGAAACGATTTGACCAAGCCATCAAAGGCACGGTCACGATTCACATCATTTGTGTTCTGAGAAAGAATGGTGGAGACAAGTTCCTCTAAAGGCGAGAGGGGATTCCTCCAAACTGGGGGTCCGTATTTGTCTAGCAAAGTACGCTGAATCTGCAAGGCCTTGCTTTTCAAATCATCTGTGACCATAGACATATTATATCCTTGTACCCAACTACCATAACATGCATTGACACAAAACCTCACTGTAAATAACATTGGTCATTAAAAATCTCAGAGGATCTGAAGCACAAAATACGTTATTCAGAAGCGATTGCTGTAATCTTAGTATACATGACGTAATTACCGACATTGGATATACTTCTAGATGATAATGATGATAAGGTAGGGAGAACACTATGCTCGACATTCAATTGATTCGTCAAGATACTGAACAGGTACGAGCTGCACTAGCTATGCGTGGATCTGAGTTCAATATCGATGAAATACTAAATGCGGACAAACAGCGTCGTGAACTTCTCCAAGAAACAGAGAAACTCAAGGCTCATCGTAACACTGTGTCTAAGGACATTGGACATATGGACAATGATGGAGATCGCTCAAAGCTGGTTGCTGAGATGCGTAACGTTGGAGACCATATCTCGCTCTTAGATCGACAAGTACGTGATGTTGAATCCAAGCTTGAGAGCCTTATGCTAGAGCTACCCAACATACCGGACCCTGGAACACCCCAAGGCACAAACGATAATGACAACGTGACTGTTAGGGAGGTTGGCAAAGAGCGTGCTTTTGACTTTACTCCGAAACCACACTGGGACATTGGATCGGAACTTGGTATCATAGATTTTGAAAGAGGAGTAAAACTTAGTGGTTCCAGGTTTTATATTCTCAACAACGCTGGGGCCAGATTACAGAGAGCACTTATAAGCTTTATGCTCGACTTGCATACAAGCCAGGGATACTCTGAATGTTATCTACCGTTTATGGTAAAGCAAATCAACTTTACAGCTGCCGGTCAGCTACCTAAGTTCTCCGATAACATATACCACGATGTTGAAGACGATGCTTGGTTCGTCACTACAGCAGAGGTGCCACTTACAAATTTACACAGAGATGAAATACTAGATTCAGATATCTTGCCCTTATACTATACAGCATATACTCCATGCTTCCGGCGCGAGAAGGTCACAGCGGGTAAAGAAGTGCGTGGCATCAAAAGGGGTCACCAGTTTGACAAAGTGGAAATGTATGCACTTACTCACCCTGATGAATCATATCGCGCTCTGGAAAAATTGCTTGCTGATGCAGAGGAGACTTGCACTAAGCTTGGGCTTCGTTATAGAGTGCGCCGTTTATGTACGGGAGATTTAGGGTTTGGATCACGTATCACCTATGACATAGATGTATGGGCACCAGGATGTAATGAGTGGTTGGAAGTATCTTCGATATCAAATTGTGGTGACTTTCAAGCCCGTAGGGCCAACACCCGCTTTAGACCAACAAAAGGTACAAAAACCAAATACGTACATACTCTAAATGGATCTGGGCTCGGTCTACCTCGCACACTTATAGCAGTGCTAGAAAACAATCAACAAGCTGATGGTACAATAACAATTCCTGAAGTGTTGCGCCTATGGATGTCTGGTGAGGAAACTATAGGGTAACTCAGTACTTGTTTAGAGACAGCTTCGGCCATTAGTCCTTAGGCGGTGGAACCAGCAGGTCAGATACAGATATATCTACCCATTTATCTCCCTCATCAATCAACATCACAGGAATATCATCTCGAATAGGGTATTTGCGTCCACAACCATCTTCTGTACAAACAAGCCAACTATCTTGGTTCAACTCTAAATTACCCTCAGAATCCTGCACACATGCAGGACACCTCAGTATTTTCAATAAATCCTGGCTGACCATTAAAGCACCTCCGCGACCACAGAATATATGCGAGTATACCATGAGCTCTTACATGGAAATGGACAAAACTGCAAGAATCAATAATTGACAAAGACAAATAACCTAATATAATAGGATTAATCAGATTAGTCTTATAAATTTTAACTGTCCTGCTTAGCATTGTAAAGATGTCAAGTGAAATTGTATGATTGAATCCAAGATAGATTCTGATTTTCTGCGGTACTTGATCACAAGTGGTTTTCAACCAGGCGATAGAGTACCACCGCTAAACACGCTCACTGAAAAGCTGGGTTTGAGCATTAGTAAGCTGCGTGAACAGCTAGAAGTAGCGCGCGAACTGGGACTTGTTGAAGTCAAGCCCCATTCTGGTATACGGTGTGCGGATTACACCTTCTTTCCAGCCATAAAACAAACATTGTTATTTGCCTTAGCTCTTGATATTGATCTATTTAGCAAGTTTAGTGCATTACGTCACAATATTGAAGTAAGTTTTTTTGCGGAAGCAGTCGCAGAACTAACTGAAGCTGATAAGTCGCGGCTGCAATCTTTGATTGTAGCGGCTCAACAAAAATTAGGTGGATCACCCATCCGTATACCGCACGAGGAACATCGAGCGCTACACTTGGAAATATTTCAAAGACTCGACAACCCTTTTGTACAGGGACTGCTTGAAGCATATTGGGAAGCTTATGAGGCAGTAGAGCTCAATGTATATACGGACATCAACTATCTACATAGGCTGTGGGATTACCACGCACTAATTATTGATGGAATCATCAATAATGATGTCGAATCTTCTCTCAAAGCTCTAGTTGAACACACTGAACTCCTAAACATCCGAGACAAAAAGAATGGTTAATCATACGAGTTTGTCCCTTTATATAAATCCATGCTTTAAAATAACCAACGGGAGAACACATCTTGGTTACTAAACTGAAAGCAAACAATAGCGAAGATATTGATGTAATACAGAAAAACCTAATCATCAATGATTTTTCCATACAAGTAGCTACACCCAATGGCTCAGGCAGTCAGACTTCCAACTTAGTCTTACTGAGGTCCTTATTCAAGATGGGCATACCTAGTAGTGGAAAAAATCTGTTTCCTTCTAACATTCAGGGCATGCCAACCTGGTATACGATACGGTGCAGCCAAGACGGATATGTAGCGCGCCGAGACAGCATACAAATTCTGGTGTTGATGAATCCTGAAACTGCTGTCCAAGACATAACCAACATTCAATCTGGTGGTGTCTGTTTATACCCCGAAAATGCAAAGTATAACTTTGATCGTGAAGACATCACATATTACAGTATGCCAGTAAAACGTCTTGCTAAGGAATCGGGAGTATCATCCGCTCTGCGTCCATACGTGTCCAACATGGTGTATGTTGGAGCGCTAGCATCCATACTAGGTATTGAACTGTTGGAAATTGAAAGTGCCCTTAGTTGGCATTTCAAGGGACGCCAAAAGCTAGTCGATACTAATATGCCTGTTATCCAAGCGGCTTTTGATTGGTCACAGGAAAATCTCACCAAGACCGACCCGTTCCAGGCCCAACGTGCTAACGCTACAGATGGAACTATCATGGTCGACGGAAATCTTGCTGCGGCACTAGGCGCAATTTACGGAGGTGTAACAGTAATGGCATGGTATCCGATTACACCCTCTACCAGCTTAGCAGACTCCCTGACACAATACGCAGGGCTGCTGCGCCACGATGAAAATGGTAAAGCAACTTATTCAATAATTCAGGCTGAGGACGAGTTAGCGGCAGTCGGCATGGTAATTGGTGCAGGTTGGGCAGGTGCCCGTGCTATGACAGCCACATCCGGTCCGGGAATCAGCCTAATGTCCGAGTTCGCAGGTTTCGGTTATTACGCAGAGATACCAGCTGTTATATGGGATGTTCAGCGCGTTGGGCCAAGCACTGGTTTGCCCACACGTGTATCACAAGGAGATCTAACGACCTGCCACTGGTCCAGCCACGGTGACACAGAACACATATGCTTGCTACCAGGAACTGTAGCCGAGTGTTTTGAGTTTGGATGGCGAGCCTTTGATATTGCAGAACAATACCAAACGCCGGTGTTCGTACTAAGTGACTTAGACCTAGGAATGAATATGTGGATGACCAAACCGTTTGACTACCCAGACAAACCTATGAGCCGGGGCAAGGTGCTGACTGCTGATCAGGTGGCTAAAAATGGATTTAAGCGTTATTTTGATCTAGATGGCGACGGCATACCATATCGAACTTTGCCTGGAACTAACCAGCCTGGCGCAGCATACTTCACGCGTGGTAGCGGTCATGATCAATCAGCTAAATACAGTGAGGACCCCCAAGACTATGTAGAAAATATGTCACGGTTGCGACGCAAAATAGATTATTCAAGAGAGAAACTGCCAGCACCTATAAGAGAACTTAACGAGAGCGCGAGTATAGGGTTTGTAGGATTTGGTTCTACTGATCCAGCCATCATCGAATCTCGCGACCGTCTAGCTGCAATTGGAGTTGAGTCCAGTTATTTGCGTGTACGTGCTTTGCCTATTAGCTTAACGGTGTCAGATTTTGTTGCATCCCACGACAGAGTGTATGTAATCGAAATGAATATTGAAGGGCAGTTACACAAATTGATTCGGATCCAATACCCAGATTTAGCTACCAAGCTCTGTTCTCTTGCTCACTGCGATGGGTTACCGCTTACAGCAAGTTGGATTGTCAACCAGATACTTGAAAAGGAGAGCTGCCACAATGGTAAAATCAAGCAGTAACACCAACCTAATTGGACTTGAAAAGAAAGATTACAAGGGTAGTCCAACAACATTGTGTGCCGGCTGCGGACACAATTCAATATCTTCTCAAATAATTACTGTGGCCTTTGAACTTGGTATACAACCAGAACAAGTAATTAAAATTAGCGGCATTGGTTGCTCTAGCAAAAGTCCAGCATATTTCATGGACAGGTCATTTGCCTTCAACTCAGTTCATGGTCGCATGCCATCAGTTGCCAGTGGTGCCATGTTAGCCAATCGAGATTTAATCACCATTGGTATTAGCGGTGATGGTGATACTGGCAGTATTGGTCTTGGTCAATTTAAACATGTTATGAGAAGAAACACCCCAATGGTATACATTGTTGAGAACAACGGAGTATATGGATTAACAAAAGGACAATTCTCAGTCACAGCTGATGAGGGCCAAAATAATAAATATTATGGCAAAAACGATCTACCTCCTTTGGATCTTTGTTTGGAAGCTATAGTAGCAGAGTGTGGTTTCGTTGCACGCTCATTTGCAGGAGACCCAAAACAGGTACGTCCCTTGCTAAAGGCTGCGATCAGCTATGATGGCGCCGCATTACTAGATATCATCAGTCCTTGTGTAGCATTCAACAATACCAGCGCTTCCACAAAAGGATATGACTGGGTCAAGGATCACGACGACCCATTACATGACATTACCTACGTGCCTGTGCAAGAGGAAATTACAACCCAATATGAACCAGGTGAGACTAGCGTGGTAACACTACACGACGGATCTCAAATTGTGCTTCGTAAGCTGGATGAATCGTATGACCCTACAGACAAGTTAGGAGCGATACAAGCCTTACATAACGCAGATACCGAAGAAAGTCTTCTAACTGGACTGATTTATTACAACCCAAATCGCATCAGTCTAATACGCTCCGAGAATCTTGTGGAATCGCCACTTGCTCACTTGGTGGCAAAAGACTTGCGGCCACCAGAAGACTCCCTAAAACAGATTATGTCTAGTCTATAAAGATGGTAATACGCTACAGGGACCAGTAATGGACACAATAGTAGGAGAAGAGCTGTACGAAGCTTACCGCCAGGCATACACTGGCTGTGCTGTGGTAGAACGAAATACTTTAGGGCATATATGGGCACACGGTGACGATCGTCTCGATCTTTTGCACCGACTCACCACAAACGACCTACTAGAAATGTCTGAACATGAAGTCAAATCTACTGTACTGACAAATCCTCTTGGTCGTATCGTGGACTACCTCATTGTGCTAAATCTTGACAATAAATCATTGCTAACAACAAGTCCGGGAAAATCGGAAGTGGTGCTTCAGTGGATTATGAAGTACGTTTTTTTTCAGGACGATGTAATATTACAGATACCAGAACAACCTCTAATCCAGACTGACTTGTACGGACCTAATGCTCATGACATTGCAACAAAGATAGCTCCGGGATGCTCCACTATGTCGTATAATCAAGCATGCACCATAAGTGAAGGAGCATGGATTCTACAAGTTCCGCCCCCAGGCGGACTAGGGTATGAGATCATAGCTGACCCTACTATAACGAAAAAGTTGGTTGAGATCGCGATCAGTGCAGGTGCCGTAAACGCGCCCTCTTCTTTATGTGACTTGCTTAGAGTAGAGGCCGGATTACCTGGTGCAGACTATGAAATTGCTGCCTCCTACATTCCACTAGAGATAGGACTGCGCGATGCAATAAGTTTTACGAAAGGTTGTTACACAGGCCAAGAAATAATTGCACGAATGGATTCCCGCGGAAAGCTAGCTAAAACATTGGTTGGTCTACGTTCATCTGAGGAGCTATCAATTGGTGCAGTGCTCCGGGCACCTGATGGCAGCCGTGGGACTGTTACGAGTAGTGTATATTCCCCTAAGTTGGGTTGGATAGGTTTGGGCCTTCTTAAGCCAACCGTATGCAGCCCTGGAACCGAGCTGTCTGTGCTTATAAATGGATTGTCAGGAAGTGCATCTGTTTCGAAACTACCTTTCGACGTAGAATTACCGGTATAGAGCACATTGTATTAACGGCAGCACAACTAATTGCTTCAAATCATAATAGGATTTAAAGCAATTTACATTGGCTACGTGATTCTGATATATACTGTATATAATGTGCAGCGCCATATGTGTATAGATATACTCTATAATCTTTACTGATTGAGACGCGTAATATGTCCATCGGAGGCAATTCTTGAACGCAGATAACGTTCAGAATCTTTCAGAAACTATATTGAGCTTTGTTGGCCTACTAGCTGCTGGACTCCTCACAGCTGCGTTGCCTTTTGCTGTAGCCGCCGTCGCGTCCTGGTTACGCACTAGATCAAAGGAACTATCACAGCGCATGAACACGCAACAGTTACAGATGGTGCAAACTGTTACTGAGCTAGTAGTACGTGCTGCTGAGCAGAATAGCAACAACGGCACGTTGATTAGCAGTGCCGAAAAAAAGAAGTTCGCCATGAATCTAGCACGAGTCTACTTCAGAAGACTAGGTATTGACCTAGACGCTACATCAATCGCAGGCTTGATTGAGTCCGAAGTTTTGCGACAATTCCACAACTCTGCCGGAAGCGCCGATTCAGCTAAGGTGCGCTCAGACTTATTGTCTCGAGCCGTACAAACGTCAGTCTTAGCAGCAGAACAAAGCGATATAAAACGCAAGGCATTAGAGGGGGGTTTGAATCTTGCTGAAGAAAAGAAAACTTACGCGGTAAACTTTGCCACCGATTATCTATCACAACATGGGATAAATATTCCTCACGACCTAATCGACGGAATGATAGAAGCACAGTTAATGAAATTCCGAATCGAGGCTGCTCAGCATCAACAAAACAACCAGTAGTATGGTAAATATAGGTGCTCTTTACCACCAGAAACACTTGACGGTTAGATTTTTACGTTCTCTCCAATAGTATAAAGCAACACAATATTGGCAGATCGCATGTCTTCTATTGGTAAACCTGCGATAATAACTATTTTATCCCCTTCCTTAACATTTGATGATTGTAGTAACACGTGTTCCGCAGACTTGGTGATTTCCTCAAGATTCATTGCTCTAGGCACTACAAAAGGAGCAACTCCTCTTAGAAGAGCCAATTGATTATAAGTGTCAATCTCAGTGGTGAAAGCCACAATGGGAACTGGCGGACGCGTTTTTGACACCAATGTAGCTGTACTGCCACTTCGAGTAAACACAGCCACAGCTGATGCATTTAGTGTTTCAGCTAACTCTCGCGCTGCTCTTGATAGGGCCAAGGCCGGCAGTTTATCATTATTAAGACTCATATTTTCTACAAAATGTCCCCATTCATTTTCATGTTGCTCAGCTTCACGAATTATCTCCGATAACATCCTAACAGCATCAACCGGGTTCTCTCCTACTGCTGTCTCAGCTGAAAGCATCACTGAATCTGCTCCATCAAAAATTGCATTAGCTACATCCGAAGCCTCTGCTCTGGTTGGACGACGTGAATGTATCATACTCTCAAGCATCTGAGTCGCGATTACCACAAATTTGCCTCTCCTGTTAGCTACTTCAATGATGTGTTTCTGTACAGAAGGCACCTTCTCGACACCAATCTCTACACCTAAATCACCTCGAGCAACCATAACCCCATCACTCACAGCAACTATTGTCTCTAAGTTATCTATTGAAGCTGGACGTTCGAGTTTTGATATTATGGGCGTGTTAGATCTTTCCGGATTTAACTCTGACATTGCCTTCCTTACATCTACAATGTCTTTTTCGCTCTCCACAAACGAAACGGCAATATAATCCACCTTCTGCCTTAAACCAAACTCTAAGTCGCCAAGGTCTTTACTAGTTAATCCCTCCATATCAACTGAAAGGTTTGGGATATTTATGCCTTTTCTAGCTGGCAGGTCGCCACCTATGTTGACGCGCGTGATTACCTCGGTCTTAGTTGTCGACTCCACTTGTAACTCCAAGGCTCCGTCATTAAGTAGCATCAAATCCCCAGCTTGAACCACTTTAGGAAGATCAGCATAGGGTGTGCTAACTCTCTCTGAACTACCTTCCACTGTATCAGTGGTAATAACAAACTGACTACCAGACTTTAGCTGAACCACACTCTCTTGTATAAAGTCGCCAATACGAAGCCTAGGGCCTTGTAGGTCTTGTAATATTGCCACAGGTAACTCCATAGAAGCAGCAACTTTTCGTATTCGGGCTATGAGCTCAGCATGATACTCGATGGTACCATGTGAAAAGTTAAGCCGCGCTACATTCATGCCAGCACTCATCATAGAGGATAGCGTCTCCTCCGAATCAGAAGCTGGTCCAATAGTACAAATTATGCTCGTCTTTAGAGATTCCTCAATCATATGTCATGCCCACGTCAATATTTGCTGTGATTATACACCTAGGTAGATATGGGATAATGCTGCCGATATTTATTCAAGACTTGCAAACATTCCAGTGTGTCAGTATAATCCCGTTCTATTTTGCAGGATTTCTATAGATTGGAATGTTCCATTATATTAATTTGGTACAAAACAGGGTTTGTGTATGACAGGTGTAAGAATCCTGTTAATTGAAGCAAGCAAGGCTAGCATACGTTCTTATGCTGTGGACCTGTTAAAGAGTAAACACTTGGTTCTAGTAGAAAACAAGGTATCGAAAGCAGTAGACAGGATACGGACTTTTGCCCCTGACATCATTGTTTTAGACGCAGCATCAATGCGTACAAGTGGAACTCGACTATGTTATCGCTTACATCAATCCTGCCGCAAATGTAAAATCGTCTTATTGGTGGGGGAACAAACTAAACCAAGTCGCAAGCCTTATGTTGACATAACTCTTGTGCAGCCATTCACTTCGCGTAAATTACTCAACGCAGTTAAGAGGCTTGCACCACTCCCAGATGGGAACTGGAGGAAACTTGGTCCTCTAAAGCTTAGCTTTAAGCAACGACGAGTTCAGTGTTGGGACCAAGAAAAACGTCTTACTCCTAAAGAGGCAAAATTACTGCAGGTACTGGTAAACCGGGCCGGAAGTACAGTTTCACGAAAACATTTAATAAAACAAGTATGGGAAACTGATTATCTCGGAGACACACGAACACTGGACGTACATATAAGTTGGTTGAGGCGTGCGATAGAAAAAAATCCGTTGGAGCCTAGCCTACTTCAAACCGTGCGCGGCAAAGGTTATCGCCTAGATGTTTCTAACACAAACAACAAACATGATTTCTAATTACTCTGAAAACTAGATCTTGAGAAACTAACACTCAAGATGGTTAAGTGGGAGAAACAATGTAGTTCAGGCACTAAATCAAAAAACCCGCCATTATTGCCGCTGGCGGATTTTTTTTCACACAGAAAAATGATAGTGTCTATATCATTCAGTTTTACTAACTTCAGCCAAGCTCCGCATCAGTCTGCTTTTACGTCGCGCAGCATTATTTCGATGAATCATTCCCTTGTCAGCCGCTTTATCAAGCTTGCTGACCGCGTTCATGACTTCCATCTGGGCCTCCTCAACTTCTTTGCCCAAAAGTGCTTCTCGAGCATTACGTATAGACGTACTAAGGTCCGACTTCCTTACACGATTTCGTGCTGTTTTTTTTGCGTCAGCTCTTATACGCTTCCTAGCCGATCTAATATTTGCCAATTGTACGACCTCACGTTAGCTAATAATATAATTCTTACGTTTCAATTCTACCTAAACGGGATGGTTTTGTCTAGGTTTGACCTACCAATCAATATATCACATATTCTATGACACGCGTGCTTATCAACGGATGGTTTTTGCACAAACCCAATACTGGTTCTGGACAATATCTGCGTCTATTACTAAAACATCTTAGTAATGAGGTTTCAGGAGTGGATATTCATGTAATAGCCCCGCTTTCAACGCAGGTGCCTGAAGTTTGCACCCTGCACGTGTGCGCTACTGTTGACAGACAAATCAACAAATTTGGTTTTGAGCAAATCGCAGTACCACGGACTGCTAAGAAAATAGGGGCCGATGTGCTACATATACCCTACTGGGCCCCACCTTTTAGGTCACCCTGCCCTTTGGTGGTAACTGTACATGATATTATTCCGCTTCTTCTACCTGAGTATAGTCGCTCCTGGCTTCTTCGTATATATACTTCGCTAGCGGCCGCAGCAACACAAGGTGCATCTCACATTATTACAGATTCAGACAGCTCCCGCGATGACATAGTGTCCCATCTTCAAGTACCAGATACTCGGGTTCACACGGTACATTTAGGAACTGACGATGTTTTCAGTCCGCGACAAGATCCAGATTCAACTAGAAGGGTTCGCACAAGCTACAACCTACCGGATACTTACATTCTGTATTTAGGTGGTTTCCAACGACATG
>DCAJ01000030.1:64093-81040 GCA_002311455.1 Anaerolineales bacterium UBA1136
GACATAAGAATTTGCGTCATTTGTTAGCCGCCTGGACCTGGGCACAGCCTATAGCTAGTGAAGAGTGCCCTTTGGTAATCGCAGGTCATCTCCCAAAACACCCAGACGGCTATCTATATGATGATTTGCCAGATATTGCAACTGAGCTTGGGATAAGCGATACCGTAAAATTTATTGGGGAGGTGAAAGAGGAAGACAAGACTGCGCTTTATCAATTGGCATCCTGTTTCGTATTTCCGTCAAGCTACGAAGGTTTTGGCCTACCACCTCTAGAGGCAATGGCCTGTGGTGTACCAGTTGTAACAACGGGGTCAGGTTCACTAAAAGAGATTGTAGGAGATGCAGCTTATCTTGTCTCAGACCCAGTGGATGCCCGAGAACTAGGAGCAGCCATGATAAGTATCATAGTAGACGAAAAACTAGCTTCTGACCTGCAAAGTCGTGGATTAATACAAGCTGCTAGATTTAGTTGGAAAAAAACCGTTATTGAAACCTTACAAATCTATCAACAGGCTATGATTTAGCCAAATACATGTCAACGTAAAACCGAATGAATAGAACGGATCACGCTAGGATCCACTTTTGCTATAGTGCGATCATAAGTTAACATCCCAGTGATTTCCCTCTCTACATCAACAAGCTGAGAATAAATTGCCCCACTTAAGCCTATACTGTCTCTCAGGGTCCCAATTTGGTTCACATAATCACGATAACGTTCTACAAAAATACTAGTATCTGTTACCGGCTCTACATAACTGGGTTCTCCCGAACGCCAATCGTCCTCCGTCCACAAATGTCCGGGCACTGGCAAACCCAATCCTCCCCACTCGGCAAGAACGCGCGCTTCACCATTACTAACTTCAGGAAAGTAGACCTGATTATATGAGTGAAAACTCACTATGTCACCAGCACCTTCATCCGCATACCCCGTAGCACCAATAACCAAACGTGATGGATCCAATCTTTTGACATCTGAAGTAACTGCGCTGACATCAAACTCTCCCCAACGTTCATTAAATAAAACCCAAGTTACAACAGAGGGATGGTTGTAGAGCTGCGATATCATTTGATGAAGTTCTGCTTTGTAACGATGCTTTCCCCAATCGGACCAGTTGTTGCCCATTGGCATATCCTGCCATACCAAAATACCTTTACGATCAGCCCAGTAATACCAACGTTGAGGCTCGACCTTCATATGTTTACGTATAAGGTTGTAACCAAACAACTTAGCCATATCAATATCGTAACTAAGCGCCTCATCCACAGGCGCTGTGTATAGACCGTCAGGCCAGTAGCCTTGATCAAGTACTCCTATGTGAAACAACGGTCGACCATTAAGATGTATGCGCGGCACATTGCCAATATATGATATTGAAATCTTTCGTAAACCAAAATAACTAGTTACCTTATCAACAACTGTATCGTTGTCAACAATATTTATTTCGACATTATAAAGATGCGGGTTGTCTGGAGACCAGAGTATCGGATTCCTTATTGGAACAAAATAATTTTGGTTTACTGGAACCGAGTAGGTTGCAACCAACTTGCCTTTAGAGCGTACTTTCAGGTGGGCTATTACAGATACCGAGTCTCCCACAACCCTTGTTTCAAACATCACCCCACTACGATCTACATCTGGTGTAATTCGCACATAGTCCACGCGAGTAACAGGTACTGGCTCCAACCACACAGTTTGCCAGATTCCTGTAGATGCTGTGTACCAAATATCTTTAGGGTCATGCACTTGTTTGCCCCGTGCCTGTTCTCCACTATCTGTTGGGTCGAACACACCTACTATAATCTCTTGGGGTCCCGACTGATGAAGAAAGTCTGTAATATCAAAACTGAAAGACTCATATCCGCCCTGATGAGTGCCTATATAGTGTCCATTTATATACACAACAGACTCCCAATCTACAGCGCCAAAGTGCAGCATTATACGCTGATGTTCCCATACTGAGGGAATCTCAATCTCGCGCTTGTACCATGCCCGATCAATATGCCTCGTCACTCCGGACAGTGCTGATTCGGGAGGAAAAGGCACTAATATATTATCGGACAGCGTTTTACCAAACGGTGGGTGTTCACCCACAACCGCATCCTGGAAGCCCCATATGCCGTTAAGATTTAGCCACTGACTCCGCACCAATTGTGGTCGCGGATAGTCGGGTAGAGAATTTTTTGGAGACACCTGTGAAGCCCAGCGTGTAAACAACGGACTATTGCCTGGCCTGTAATTGACAAAATCGCTTGTGCGATCGTCATTGGTCTCGGTGTCAACGACTGTATTAGCATATACACGAAGAATTTCGTCCGCTGAAGCTGTATCTGCAAAAGGATAGCCAGCATTTGCAAGCTCCATTCGCATATCGGATTCTGTTTTTCCCAAAAAAGATAGGTTTCTCGCGTCACATTCATTAAGAAAGCGGGCTGACACCCAACCATCGATTCCGCTGTTTTCTGAGAGCCGATACCATCCGTCAACAAAATCACCGACAGTCACACCGTCCAACGTGCTAAGCAATGACACTTCTGTAAACTCAGTACCAGGAGAAGATCGTACTGAGATTGTCGGCTCGCTGCCTTTACATCGCATTGTCTGGACAACAACACTTTGTAACCCAGTAGCACTCACCCTTAGCACAGGCCACACCAGCAACGCAAATATTGTTATAGTTGTGCACCTTATACATAGCTTTTTGGCTTCAAAGTTAAACAGCAATTTACTCATTGAATTCCTGACCTAAGACCAAAATTCCCGCGCACAATAGGTGACGACTTTACCGCCCGATACTTTCTGGGCACAAGACCCTGGCGGACCTGGTCACAAGTTGATTGGGGGAAACATAGCCTACGCAATATTTCCTCATCTGTCAAGGAAAACTTAATGGATCAGCCAACGAGAAGAACAAGGAGGTTATAATGCTCTTATAAGATGGGATACGATAATATGATCAACAAATCTGTGCTTATAACTGGCAGTGCTGGATTCTTTGGCGACATACTAAAAAGGGAGCTCCTTACACAAGGTTATACATGTGTAGGTTTAGATCTTCACAAAGATACTTACAGTCACCCCAACTTACTTACAGTACAAGGTGATATCCGCGACCTGAATCTAGTTGCAGGCTTATTCAACAAGAATAAATTTAGCGCCGTCTTTCACTGTGCAGCTATGCTTGCTCACGATATCCGCAACAAAAAAGCTCTGTGGGAATCTAATGTGGAAGGTACCCGCAACATTGCAAACGCAGCAATTCAATCAGAAACGTCTAAGTTGGTTTTTACCTCTTCTAATTGTCTATGGGGTCGAAGTTTTAGTAGGCCTGTACACGAGAACGACTCTCCTAATCCAGTAGAGATTTATGGACTATCGAAATGGGAGGCGGAAAAAATTCTACTGAACTATTCCAGCAATCTAGACGTCATAATATTAAGGTGCCCTACTATCATTGATAAAGGACGGCTAGGTCTACTAGCTATCCTATTCGAGTTCATTGACGAAGGCCGTACTGTATGGACTGTTGGTCCAGGACGAAACCGTTATCAATTTGTTTATGCGCCTGATTTAGCCAACGCCTGCTTAAGAGCGATGTCTCATAAAGGCTCAAGAACATTTAACGTTGGTTCAGACAATGTACAAGAACTACGTGCTGTATACCAGCATGTAATAAAACATGCAGGCACTAAATCTAAGGTACGCTCACTAGCAAAAAACCCAACACTACTAGCTATGAGGTTAGCACACTGGCTACGTCTTTCTCCACTAGGGCCATATCAGTACAAAATGATATCGGAGGATTTTCAGTTTGACACTACTAGGATTAAGCACGAACTAGACTGGCAGCCTACTCTGAACAATAGCGAAATGTTACTACGCGCCTACAGATACTATCATGAGCATCGTACCGACATTATTCAAAGACGCAATACATCATCTCATCGAAAACCAGCACAAATGGGTATTATCAGATTAGTGAAATGGCTTTCCTGAATTATCAGGGTTGTTGGTAAAGCACTTTAACTAAACCCAGCCTTGTCGATTCTTTTCCATCTACCGTTAGTAAGCGTGACCCAGTTTTTAGGTTGTACATCCCGGCATGCAATTCGTATTGACCAGCCACAATATCAAGCGGGAGTAACAACGCGTGAGGGCTGTTTACTTTTTCTCCAGGACTCCAAGATACAGTGGGTCGAAGGTTGTTGAATGGACCAATGTCATTACCAGCAATCAGTTTGTCCTCACCATCTAACAAGTGTAAGAATACTTGGTACGCATCCACTGCTATGTTCGGAGCACTAAAAACCAATTCTACAGCAACAGAGTCACCTGAATTCACATAAAATTCCACTGTTCTCCAGCCCATCTCAATACCATTAGAAAACTGAACACTCGTGTCCACATTTCTTACGTCATTCGGTTTCACAAAAGTAGTGATTGAAGCATTTCCGAATATGTGTGTGCCAGCCAGAGCGTACCGTTCACGCATCCAGGCACCTGGCCAATTGCCATAACTGAAAGGTGTGGCCTGGTAGTCTAGCAACCAGACACGCTCCCTTTTGGTGGTCACGGAATCAAGACTTTCAGCATTTGACTCAGCAACATAGTAATAGTCGATGTCTCTATCATCATTCATGTAAGCACGAACGTAACCTTGCATCCAATCATAAGTGTGAACTACAAGGTCTCCAGGACGATGAATCTGAGCAAAGTAATCTACAAGCTCGCGCCAGTCTTCATCTACATTTCCGCGATCCTCATAATGGCTTGATAGCACTCCGGTCCAGGCAAACGATAGAACTAATCCACATAAAAGTAACATCAACCGTCCTCTATTCCACAAGGATTGCAATCCAACAGACATCAGCAGCAGTACTGCTGGTAACACAAAAATTAGAAATCGCGAATAATAATAACTGAAAAGAAAAGAAAATATCAGACTGAATATAGACGGTATAAAGACCCACAATACCAGATTTATTCTAGGGAACACCTTCGAAGAATACCCTCTCCATCCTATATAAAGCGAGATTGCTACAGCAAACCCTGCAATCAAGCTTAGGCCATCTGTTGCAGACGGACCAACGAAAATTTCCTGGCATAATTCATTAAGAAAGACCATTAAATGCGAGTAAGGGTTTGCAGACTCCAGAGTGGCCGTAGCACCCCATCGTGCCAGATCATTCAACGATGGAACAGAGAAACGTGGTCCTCCTAACAGGTTGCCCTCAGAGGTTGCCATAAGCACCGTCATCGAAGACCACCCATAAAATAGAATAGGTGAAATACTCAGTAACTGTATTACCGTCCATTTAGCCAAGTGTTTCAAGTTGGGAACAATTCTACTAAGGCCTTTACTACCCCAACACCACACCACAGTCCAAAGACTTTGTGCAAGCACAAAAAGAAAATAGAAGTAGTGAGCACCCGCACCTATCAGAGTCGCTATACCTATTGCACCCCACAAACTCTTTCGATCAGCCAGTACGTTGCTGTGGAGTTTGTACCAAGCCCATGAAGACCAAATAGCTGCTAATATCATCAACGCATATCCTTTGCCTTCTTGAGAGTAGTAAATTAGTGGAGGTGCAAACACACTCAAAACACCTGCTATGGTACCGACACGCCAATTGTATGCATCCGCTGCGAATCTGTAGAGCAGCGCAACTGTAACCACTCCAAAAAAAACGGACAGCAACCTAACTGTAAAGGGTGATGGGCCGACAAGCCACATCCACGCACCTAGTAACATCCTATATACGGGAGGGTTTACATCCCCACTTCTTACTGCAACATGTGCGGCGGTCTGCCAATCTAGATTAGCAAAAAATATGTTGCGACCCTCATCCCACCATAAAGGACGATAATCTAACCGTATAATCCGAAGCACAAATGCGCTTATTGGGAGTAAAATTGCCATGCTGATAAGGTTGAGATTATATTTAAGCACGCAAAAATTATAGCATTACGACACACTAAACCATAGTAAACATTTTTGACGGAACGAGATGACAACAAAATCAACACAAAACAAATTGGTGTTCGGTGACAATCTACCTCATCTACATAAATTAGCAACTGGTTCAGTTCAGCTAATTTATGTAGATCCGCCATTTAACACTGGCAATACTCAGGTAAAATCTAGCATACGTACCGTGCAAAGTAAGAGTGGTGACAGAGTGGGATTCAAAGGAAAGAAATACAGCACTCAACTTATAGGTCAAAAGTCATTTGAGGATAGTTTTACAGATTTTAATGCATTCATCAAGCCCCGTTTAATTGAGGCACATCGTGTATTGTCTCCCACAGGGTCCCTATATTTTCACATAGACTACCGCGAGGTTCATTATTGCAAAATCCTTCTAGACAAAATATTTGGCAGAGAAAATTTCCTAAACGAGATTATATGGGCTTATGATTATGGCGCAAAACCTAAAAACAGATGGCCTGCAAAGCATGACAATATTCTATTTTATGTGCACAACCGCAACAAATACTGTTTCAACGCCGATGCTATAGAACGCATTCCGTATATGGCACCTGGTCTAGTTAGTAAAGAGAAAGCGAAAATGGGTAAACTTCCTACTGATACATGGTGGCACACGATAGTCAGTCCTACTGGTAAGGAAAAAACTGGATACCCTACACAAAAACCAATTGGCGTGTTGCGCCGTATTATATTAGCATCATCACGACCTGGAGATCTTGTGCTTGATTTCTTTGCAGGCAGTGGTACAACAGGTGTTGCAGCCGCCCAGCTAGACAGACGCTTTTTGCTTATTGATAACAATCATGATGCGATCCAAGTAATGCGCAATCGCTTTGAAGCAGAAGCAATCGACTATTGTCAAGTTGCTCAATAAACGTTACCCATACAAGGCACTAAAACATATCATGTATTTGTCACTTGACTATATTCAGGTTATTTATTAATAAGCAATCGTTGGGTTTATCTGCGTCTACCTATCACCATATAACCCGCTATACCAGCAGCAGAGAGCAACAACATTACTCCAAATGCGCCCATCAAGGCAGGCCTAAGTGGCGAGTCTTCTGGCTCAACAGTAGCAGTTTCTAAGTCCTCTCCTGTAAACTGAGCGCCGAACTCAAGGTTGGCACTGCTATCCGTAGCTAGAGTTAGATCCCAGTCTACTCTGGTGGTAGGAGTATGACCAACAGGAGCTGTTGATATCACCCTATAAGTTCCTGTAGCCAGCTCAGCAAAACAGTATGGCTCACTTGCCCCATCAGTAGTATAAGTGTCAACAGTTTCACCGTTTTCCAAATTCACAAGATTGAAGATTCCATCAGACACTAAGGTTTCCCCAGAGTCTAACACCCCGTTTCCATTAAGGTCAGAAAACAATGTAACACATATAGCAGCACTTTCATCTGGGGCTGGTGTCGATTCTTCAACTTCAGCATCTTGTTGTACACTTTCCCCTTCTTCAGACGAATCTTCAACAACGCTATCTTCTGATTCTGTAGTTTGTTCATCCGAGGTTGTGTTATCTGCTGGAACAGGAGTCTCGTTAATCTCTGTGCTTCCATTTGTAGAAACAGCATTTTGCGCTTCGCGAAGTACTAATACATCGCCGGGGTGTATAGTGTCACCAGCTAGGTCCGGATTCAACCGCCTAATTTTATCTAGACACTCTATGGTTTCGCCACAAGCAATAGTAGCAATGTGTACCAAATTGTCGTTTGGTTTTACATAATATATAATCTTTCCAGCATCGTCAGGGGTTGGCATAGGGAAATCAGTTGGAGCCACGAGCGCACCAGGGTCCTGGGTTGCCTCCACTGCTTGAGTAGCCTGTTCAGTTGCAGCCCCAGCACTAACCTCTGTAGCTACCGTCGACCCAACTTCCACAAACGAAGCATTATCCCAATACACATCGTTGTGTTTGCGTGCAGTGGCCGCTTCTGCCCACGTGAATACTGTTGCGGTAGTGTCGGTTGCCACAATCTCAACGCTCATTAGACTATAGTTGTCGGTATAAGTATAAACACCTGACCAGGTAATATTGGGGTCAGCCGCATATGTGCTACCTGGACTAATTCCTATTCTCAAATTGATCGTACCTGTAGAGGTAGCCGATTCGTCTCCAGTGCTAGCCCATGCGTGCCCATAAACTGTGAACTTATAACTCTTACCAACTGTTAGGCCATTAATTGTCTGCTGCAATCCTGCAGAGTATGCAATATTGGCAGCTTCTAACTGTTGGGCATTAGCCCCCTCACTTACCCGCCTTATATCTATGGTGCTAGTTATCTGTTTGAATGCAGGTGTTCCAGAAACCACCCACTTCAGCCATCCACTTGCTACACCATCTGCAGCGAAAGAGTTTTCGAAACCAGGATTTGTGAGTAAATTTGTTTGAAGCTGAGGTGCAGCCATTGAGATGGCATACATGACGCTAGATGTTGCTAAAACAAGCACGCTAGCTAACAACCTTATGTATAGTTTCCGGTTCATATTAGTCGTGGATTATAGCACAGGTATATTGTGACGTAATTCTAATATATTGTGACGTAATTCTAAGGCGTCTGACTCATTAAAACTGCGGCTTACAAGGGAACTACATGCTACAATCCTGCTGATGTATGGTTCAAACCGTTCAATTAAAGAGCAAATTAGAAATTTGCCCAGTAAGCCAGGCTGCTATCTAATGAAAGACATGGATGGTAAAGTGCTGTATATAGGCAAAGCAACAAATATACGTACAAGAGTTCGGTCATACTTCCACAGCTCGGCACAACACAGTCCTCGGACACGCGAACTTGTGCGAAAAATCAATGATATTGACTGGATTATCCAAAAATCAGAGCTAGAGTCTTTGCTACTAGAATACAATTTGATCGCTCGCCACAAACCCAAATACAACGTGCGCTGGAAAGACGACAAGCGCTACCCATATATCAAGGTTCATTGGGGAGATCAATTCCCTAAAGTAACGGTCACTCGTAAACGCGTAGAAAGAAACGATGGACACCGCTACTTTGGTCCTTATACAAACGTATGGGCAGTGCACCAAAGCCTAGATTTACTGCGGAAAATATTCCCTTATTTGACCTGCGATAGAGTAATCACAGGAGCAGACCAACGTGCTTGCTTATATTGGGATATAAAGTTATGTAACGCCCCTTGTATTGGTAATTGTAGTGAACAAGACTATCGTCTAATGATTGATGATCTCTGTGGTTTCTTGCAAGGCCGCACCGAATCAATTACAAGCCGAATTCGTGATGATATGCATACCGCATCTAAACTACAGAGGTACGAGAGAGCAGCAGTGTTACGAGACCAACTTGATGCAATAGATAGAGTGGTTGCCAAACAGCAGGTTATCAGCTCTAACAAAGTAGATATGGATGTGATCGCCTTAGCTAGGAAAAAAAACGATGCTTGCGTGCAGGTATTTTTCGTCCGATTAGGCAAACTTATTGGGCGTGAGTACTACTTACTGGAAGGGACAGCTGATGAAAGCAATAAAGCAATACTTGCTGCGTTTGTAAAGCAGTTCTACCACGTATCAACCTTCGTACCACGTGAAATACTGCTGCCAGAACGTCTATCAGAAGCTACAGTTATTGAGAAATGGTTAAGTGGCCTCCATTCTAAATCTAAGACAAGAATTATAGTTCCACAACGTGGTTCAAAACGCAACCTTGTACTAATGGCTGCAGAAAACGCTTCGGTGACTTTAGATGCTATTAGAGCGCAATGGCACTCAGACACACAGAAACAGGAGGTAGCACTGGCTGAATTGAAAACACGCCTGATGCTCCCTAAAACACCAAAACGTATTGAGTGTTTCGATATATCCCACACACAAGGTGCTCAAATCACAGGAAGTATGGTGGTGTTTCATCAGGGCACTCCTGATAAATCACACTACCGTCGTTTCATAATACGGACGGTTGATGGCCCGGATGACTACGCGAGCATGAGAGAGATATTGGTGCGCAGGTTCCGACGATGGTTAAACCACCACGACGCACAATCTGAGGACGGAAAACCGAACGACTCATTTGCGAAAACCCCTGACCTATTGCTGATAGATGGTGGAAAAGGACATCTCAGCGTCGCCCTCGATGTTCTACAAGATTTTAGTTTAAACAGTACGATCTCAGTGGCAGCAATCTCGAAACAAAAAGAAGAATTGCACTTACCGGGACAGAAACGCTCAATATTGCTAAATACTCAATCTTCAGGTATGTTTCTAGTTCAGCGCATACGAGATGAAGCTCATCGCTTTGCATTGCAGCATCACCGTCTCCGCCGCAGAAAATCCAGTATTACCTCGCAACTAGAGAGAATACCAGGAATTGGGCCCAAACGTCGTAAATCGCTACTCAGACGCTTCGGTTCCCTAGAACAGATACGTAAAGCCAACTTGGCTGAGTTGATAGAAGCTGATGGTATGACTATAAAGTCTGCGCAATCAATCAAAGATGAGTTGTGAAGCACTCAGATAAATATATTATGAACTCCGATTCAGGCATTACAAGAGCAGCAAATGCTCAAGACGACTCGCTTCCTGAAGAATTAGCAAGTGTGGCTAGGGCCGCTTCTATAATTGTCATAGGCAACATTATCTCGCGTATTCTGGGTTTAGTTAGAGATATTGCAAAATCATACTACTTCGGCGCCACCGGTCTTGTGAGCGCTTTTAACATAGCATCCAAGATACCTATGTGGTTTTACGATTTGCTGGCAGGAGGAATGATTAATGCGGCTCTCATACCCGTTTTTAGTACATATTCCCGAGCAGAAAATCGTCGAGAACTATGGTTAATCACCTCATTCTTGTTGACGCTTTGCGTAGCCCTATTAACCCCTCTAGTAATTTTAGGAGAGATTTTCGCGGAAAAAATAGCTTGGCTAGTAAGTGGAGGGATGACCTTCGAAACACTAGAAACCACCGCGAAACTACTACGCATCACGCTACCTGCCATACTATTCCTCAATTTCGCTGGCATACTGGCTGGGTTGCTTTATTCACTAAAACGATTCGCTCTACCAGCATTTAATGCAGCTATGTTCAATCTAGGTATTGTCTTGTCAACTATATTGTTCGCAAGAAGTTTGGGTGTGTATGCTTTAGCTGTAGGGTTGCTTGCTGGATCTGTATTACAAGTCATACTTCAGCTTCCAGGAATACGCGATACTCAATTAAGTCTGGTTATCGACTGGCATCATCCTGCCATACGAAGAATAGCGAGACTGTACTTACCTATAGCGCTGGGGCTAATTGTTGATATGATTAGCCGAGGTATATCATACCGACTGGCATCCACTACAGGCGACCAGAGTATTGCTTGGATGGACTATGCAACAACTATCATGCAGTTCCCTCTTGGTCTCACATCTACAGCTATTTCTATAGCAATTCTACCAACTCTAGCTAGACAGGCAAACTTGAGCAATGGGTCGGGCAACAAAGACTTTTTAGCAACGCTTGCTCATGCACTAAGATTGGTGATTGTACTAATAGTGCCGGCTGCTATAGGATTATTAGTTCTAGCACGGCCCGTTGTTGAACTAATATTGGAGCACGGGGACTTTCTACCCAAAGATACTGACATGACTACGTATGTTCTCCGACTATATTTAGCTGGAATAATAGCGGCTGCTCTTGACCTACCTCTGATAAACGCTTTTTATGCTCGACAAGAGGCGTGGACACCAGCTCTAGTAGGTGTTGTAGGTGTAATTGTATATCTAGTAGTCGCACTAACACCTTCTATGTTCCGTCCTATGCAATTAGGGGATCTTATTATTGCCAACTCAATACAATTATGTTATCACGCAGTGTCTATGTATATATTGCTGCATCGGCGCGTTGGTAGTATGCGTGGACACCGTCTGGGGTTTACAGCCACCAGAGCAATACTAGCAGCAGGCATAATGGGGTTAGTCACAGCAGGCACATTGTGGAGCACCGCACTTATATCGTGGCCTAACCAGGTGTTAAAAGAACTGGTCTCCGTATTTATTCCTGGCACAATTGGTACACTATGCTATCTAACCCTTATGAATTTCATGAAAGTGCCTGAATTAACACAAATATTTCGACTAATGAAGCCTATTAAACATCCTACAACATCGAATGATTAGCACTGATCACGACAACCTACCATCGCTACCTGCTGGACTATACGACGAGAAGTACTTCTTGTCATCCTGCGAGGGGTTCGATGAGTTTAATTCAACTAGCGGCGTACAGCTTTCTCTAAGACTACAAAAATCTTTAGAATACGCTAACATAGAGTCTGGAATGAAAGTTCTAGACATAGGCTCTGGTCGCGGAGAAATTATAAGTGCGTGCTCCAAGTTAGGGGCTGATGCATATGGAATAGACTACGCCGCCGCAGCTGTGAACATAAGCCGACTCAGTGAAGAAAACAACAGCCAAGTGTCACTAGCGGACGCTAAGGATTTGCCTTTTCCTCACAATTGCTTTGACAGAATCCTTATACTGGATGTTGTTGAACATCTATTTCCCTGGGAGTTGCAAAGGGCTCTCCAACAAGTGTATCGTGTATTGAAACAGGATGGTCTGATAATAATACATACTGCACCAAATGCTTGGTACGATCTATATGCATATCCTTTCGTGCGATTATTTCGAATTATGCTAGGTCAGGGACGCTCATACCCTGCAAACCCACGAGCGCTGAACGTGGCTGTAAATCTCGAGGTGCATGTCAACGAACAGAGTGCCTTGAGTATGTGGCTACATCTTCGGAAGTCTGGTTTTAGTAGCAAGGTTTGGTTGGATACTCCTCCCCAAAACAGAAATGGGTCCGCATGGTTGTCTGGAATCAGAAAACTTCTATTCGGCGCTCCGCCATTTAGGTGGTTCTTCCAAAGGGAGGTGTTCGCAGTAGCTTGGCGAAAAACAAAATCGTGAAAGATCGTCGATCAGTGGATGACCTCTCAATAGAAGAGCTTGAGCGCATACTCAAGATAAAGAAAAGCAGTGCCCGAGAGGAGAGGCTGCGAAACTATAGAGAAACTGGGCGTGCCCTCCAATCTAACATAGATACGTCAGGAACAGAAACCTGGTCGCCTCCTCGCCGCAAGCTTCGAATCGGCAGTGTGACTAGTCGCGCTCTGTGGATCCTAGAGATAACAGCTGTGGCCGGCTTAGTTTACTTAGGGTATGACTTGTGGCAAGCAAGAGAGGTCATCAACAAAGAAGTAAAAGAGGTGATTTCCGCGGAAGCTTATCCCACTTCTTCTCCTACAGCCATAATTACTGCGTTGGTACTACCTGGCGGACACGTTCCCCCTACAGACCCTGGCGGCGCTCGGCCCAACGACTCTGAAATACCAGAAAACTTACGGCCTCTAGTGCAGGCTTTACCACCTGTTGTTATTCCCACCCCAGGCGCAAGACAGGCAACACGCATAGTTATTACATCAATACAGGTAGACGCGCCAATTGTTCAGGGTGATGGTTGGGAACAACTACGTCGAGGAGTAGGGCAGCACATTGGCACAACTAGCCCGGGCCAAAAAGGTAACTTAGTATTGTCCGCACACAACGATATATTTGGCGAGATTTTCAGAGACTTAGATATGTTGTTGCCTGGGGACACAGTTACCATTAATACAATGGGTGAACAGTTCACGTATGTGATAAAAGAAACAGAGATTGTAGAGCCAACTGCGGTTAATGTTATGGATCCAACTACAGCACCAACTCTGACACTGATATCCTGTTACCCATATCTTATTGACAACAAGCGCATAGTGGTTTTTGGTGAGTTGCAGGAATCATAGTGTTACCCTGTACGAATCCAATCACAACAGGTATCATTTATGTTGTGAGGTGGTAAACCATTGTGAGCAAACGAACTAGCAGACGACAAAGAAGAAGTCAGCAGGGACAGCGAAATAAGCCACGAGGACACAGTCCTGCACTTACACGCATGCGCGCTCGTGATGCGCTCCCCACTGATTATTCTCATATTACCAAAGACCTTAAGCGTATTGCCTTTCTCGGGTCTGGCATTATTATTTGCCTCATAGCACTTTCGTTGTTAATTAACTAAATTAGCAAGCAGCTGCGTAGTAATATTGCCACTGCTGATTATCGGACAGAAAAAGGAACCTCTAGACTACCGCCTGATGGAAGCGCCATATCATGTTAGACAAGCTTGCCGGAATTGAAGCCAGGTTTGCAGAGATAACACAACTGCTTGCTGACCCAGAAATAGCCTCTGATTATACTCGTGTAACAGGGTATGCGCAGGAACGTGCTCGCATAGAACCGATTGTGTCCTTGGCCAGCCAATACCGCGAAACTAAACAATCTCTCTATGATACAAAATTACTACTAGACGACATAGAAATGCGACCAATGGTCGAAGATGAAATTGGCGTGCTCCAGAGTGCAGTAGAAAAACTAGAAAAACAGATACTCAGGCTACTTCTACCTGTCGATCCACGAGACCAACGAGATGTTATAGTTGAAATTCGCGCTGGAGCTGGTGGGGATGAGGCCGGGCTTTTTGCTGCGGATCTGTATCGCATGTATTCGCGGTATGCAGAAATCCGTAGATGGCGCACGGATATATTGTCATCTAACACAAGTGGTGTAGGAGGATACAAAGAAGTCATAGTGGAAATCAAAGGCAAGGGGGCATACTCACGGCTGAAGTACGAATCTGGGGTTCACAGAGTCCAACGTGTGCCGGAAACAGAAACCCAAGGCAGGATACACACGTCAACATCTACTGTAGCTGTAATGGCTGAGGTGGACGATGTTGAGATCAATATACCGGACAAGGACATAAAAATGGAGGTTTATAGGGCCGGAGGCGCCGGCGGACAGAGTGTACAGAAGAACTCTACTGCCGTCCGTCTTACTCATAAACCCACTGGGGTCGTAGTACAATGCCAGGACGAACGCTCCCAAATGCAGAACCGATTACGAGCAATGTCAGTCCTAAGGGCTCGCTTATACGAAAAAGAATTGGAAAAGAGGCGCAGCGAACAAGAGTCCAATAGACGAGCACAGGTAGGAACTGGCGATAGAAGTGAGAAAATTAGGACCTATAACTTTCCTCAAAACCGTGTGACTGACCACAGGATCAATATTACTTCACACAATCTGGAGGGAGTCCTTAATGGCGATATCGATGGGTTTGTTGACGAACTCGCAAGTCGTGAAGAGGCAAGCCGACTTGCTGACGCAGGTCTTGATGACTCCACAGACAAATAGGTAATGAAGTCTGACTGCACCGTTACAAAAGCGGTCCTCCACGGCGTATATATACTAAGATCCACGGACGAGCCACGACTTGAGGCAGAATTGCTGCTGGCGCACTCTCTAAATGTGTCACGGGCCTGGATAGCTGCTCATCCAGAGGCAACATTAACAGAACCCACAATCACAACCTACAATAACTGCCTCCAACTACGTAATGATGGAGAGCCATTACCTTACTTAGTGGGATATTGGGAATTCTTTAGCATAGATTATGCTGTCGATAAACGAGCCCTTATTCCACGCCCTGAAACCGAGATGATAGTCGAGCACGCTCTTTCGATTGCGGACAATCACCCGCACACGCACATAGTAGATGTAGGAACCGGTTGTGGCACTATAGCGATAGCACTAGCAACAAACCTGCCAAATGCTCTATTATTTGCAACTGACATCTCGCAAGACGCTTTATCATTAGCCATAGTAAATTCAACCAGCCATGGAGTATACAATCGCATCGAATTCGTTCAAGCAGATTTGCTAACCAGTATGGGTAGATTCGATGTCATTTGTGCGAATCTGCCCTATCTAACCACACAAGAGACTGGCACTCTAGTTGTAGGAAAACATGAGCCGCACATAGCTCTAGATGGTGGGGCAAATGGGTTAAACATAATTCAGCAAATGATATCCACCGCTGGCACACATCTTAATGATGGTGGGACCTTATTAATGGAAATTGGCGATTCTTCTACCAGGATTCTAGAAATGGCAGAGTTTTATTTTGGGAATGCTGATTGCAAGTTGCTGCCTGATCTTGCAGGCAGACCACGAATGCTCCAAGTTACAACCTAACCAATAACCATAATGCAATTTAACAAAACCGGGCCTGCTCCCACAATAGCTGCCTCAAATAATACATCCATTTACGAATCTGCAAACATTCTTAAGTATGGAGGGCTGATAGCATTTCCTACAGACACGGTGTATGGTGTAGGCGCACTTTATGCAAACACCGACGCTGTTCGGCGGCTGTACAACGTTAAGTCACGTGCTCATAACAAAGCAATTCCCATCCTTATAGAAAAACTTTCTGATGTTTGGAGTCTCTCAACGAAGGTATCACAAAGCGCGCAAAATCTTGCGAAGGCATTTTGGCCAGGACCGCTCTCTTTGGTTGTATACAAAAGCGCTAGTGTTCCTACTATAGTTGCACCTGGATCAACAGTAGCGTTGCGCAGCCCCGACCATTCCTGGTTGTTAGAATTGTTGAACCAAGTGGGACCATTGGCGGTGAGCAGTGCTAACAAATCCGGAGAACCTCATGCTATATCTTACACTGAAGTGCAAACATCTCTTGGCAATAAAATCGACTTAATAGTTTCAGGTAAAACACTTCGGCCGTCACTGCCTTCAACAGTTGTAGATTGTAGTGTAGATCCTCCCAAGGTGCTTAGGGAGGGTCCAATTTCTGCTTTAAGTATAAGGACAGCTATCTGATGAGTTGGTTCAAGCCATAATATGATAAATAGTCTAGTGTATCTTCCTGTTGTTCTGTTGATATTATCTAGCCAGCTAGTAGGGTGTAACAATATACGAGGTGAGCGCTCTAATCAGGCCTTTTCAAGCAGCAGTCCTACCCGATCAATCAACGCGAATCTATCTATGGAGGAAACAGCAAATTACTCCGCTACTAGCACTTACACCCCGTCTCCTACAGCC
>DCAJ01000030.1:81292-81468 GCA_002311455.1 Anaerolineales bacterium UBA1136
CACACAGCTAAGTGATTACAAATTAAGGTTCCCACAGGATATATCTGTGACAGTGGATATATCATTCGGGCAGCACCCTGATACCTGGATGGGTATTGCGTACCGAATGCGCGATGAGGCAAACTACTATATGTTTGTTGTGGACGGACAGGCAAATTATAAGATTTTTAGTGTTA
>DCAJ01000030.1:81751-81963 GCA_002311455.1 Anaerolineales bacterium UBA1136
AGGTAATGCTGACATCATCAGATTCAAGAAACTAGAGGTGGTAGACCACCTAAAAAGGACTGTGCCTAGCGCTGCGTCTTGCACCCTGGTTCAGGAGTCTACAGACACTGCGATCTCTAACCCTGACTTACGCATCATCTCTCTAGGGGCGCTAGGAATAGACTCAAGTGTTCGTATGTCAGTTCAACCCAACGACTTGTCTGCTGTTTTTT
>DCAJ01000095.1 GCA_002311455.1 Anaerolineales bacterium UBA1136
AACAATTACAACCAGATATTCAAATCTGTCAGTCAATGTATAGGCAAGCACAAGTACAGATGTGGTCCAGCAACTAATAGTCACTAAAAGTCTGGTGACATTAAACTTATCACTGATAATACCCCACACAGGCTGTGCAATAAAACCTACAAATGATACAAGCGCTACTAAGGATCCTACCTGGACACTGGTAAGACCCTTCCTAATGAAATACATGGCTACATAGGGTGCAAACATACCAACACCCACAAACTTAACAGCGTAAAAAAGCTTAAACCAAAATCTAATCATAGCCTAATTTATTAGTGTTTCTATAGTACTAGTCGGACAAATCTACGAGAGCATCGAGTGCTATGGTCAGCATTGTACTGACGCTTCGATGGATAATATGTCTGTGTGGGTCGTATTTTTGGTTGTTAAATGCATACCCATCGGAGACAAATAGACCACCTGCGCGTATCTGCTTTAGGCTTGCTAGGACTAGAAGTACGGCTTGCTCCATTTCAACGACTAGTACACCAGCCTTGGACCATAGTTTATAGTTGTTGGGTAGAAGTTCGGGGGAAAATGATGAGGTTGTCATGGTTAACCCAGTATGAATTTTGTCGCTATATTGGATTGAAGCCTTTTCTAAGGCATTAAGCACATCATGGTGGGCAGCAGCTGGATATTCAATTGGTACGAACGCAGGAGTAGTTCCATCCTCCCGTACTGCGGAGGTCGAGATGATGATGTCTCCGTCTTTTATATAATTTTGTAGAGAACCACAGGTTCCGGTTCGGATGATATTCTTAACTTTGGCTTGAAACAAGTCTTGAAAACATACACTTGCTCCAGAAGCACCGACGCCATGGGAGCACAATGTCACTAATTTGTGCCTGTACGATCCTGTTATGGTAAGGTATTCGCGATAATTACCTACCTCTTTCGGGTTTTGGAGAAGTTTTGAACCCTCGATTACCCGATTCGGGTCTCCCATTACCAGAATATTAGGTGCAATATCGGCAATATCAGCTTTCAGTATTGGCAAATCTTTCTCTGACACAATTGAGTATCCCTTCATGCTTTTCAGATATCTATACTATACACCTACTGCTAGGGGATCAGCAAGCGCAGGTATTTTCCAGCTTCGCCTGTTTCTACTGCAACTGTATGTACAGCACGCTTTCTTAGTATATGCGTATAGGCATTTACTATATATAATGAGCTAAAATAAGTTCTAAGACTAATGTGTAGGTTGTGGGTATTGCTGCATAAATAGGAATCGAGTTGTAGTCGCATGGATAAGTTTGCCATCATTCAATCCTATCAGTTTTACCTCTGTTGCACCCAGAGCACAGTAGTTGTAGATTAGATATATCATACCTGCCTCCTCTAGAAGTAGGTATGATATGGTCGATTTCTAGTGTTACTCCTTCTGCAGCTGCCTTACCACAATGTTGACATTGGTTGTTTGCTTGTTGAAAGACTTGTTTCCTGACAGATCTTTTTCTCAAATCATTCCACCAGTCAAAAATGTGTATCATGACTCTACATACACCCACTAGTAGTGGGTCACTAAGCGGACCTTATCTAGATGACCCTATGTCGGTGTTCCATACTTCCTGAACGGTAGCTACTATTAGGTCGGTTGAAATAGTTTATGAATTAGTCGCTGGTGTGCACCTTCTTGGACCGAGTGCGATTTCGTCTTTTCTGCACTCGTCTACGTGATAGTGTGGAGCGCTTCTGCTTTGAATATTTACGTTGAAATTGTTTTTCCGGCACAAAGTTCCCGTATTTGAAACCTTGCAAAGTTCTTCGTTCAATTGGTTCGCCTATGGTTTGTTCGATTTCTAGCACAATTTGGGTATCTTCTGATGATGCAAAAGTGAAAGCTTCGCCTGTTTTATTTGCCCGACCAGTGCGCCCAATCCTATGAGTATAGGTGTCGGTAGAATCAGGAATGTCGTAATTGATAACGTGAGATATATCCAGTACGTCTATACCGCGTGAAGCAACGTCTGTAGCTACAAGAATGTCATATTTTTTTCCACGAAATCCATCTATTGCTCTCTGTCTCTTATTTTGGGACATGTTGCCTTGGAGTGCTTCTGCACGATATCCGCGCTTTACCAAGTCTCTAGCCAGATTGCGAGCTCTATATTTAGTGCGTGTAAAGATGAGGACACGACCAGTGGATGTCTGCTCTAGTATTGCAAAGAGAAGGGACTTTTTCAATGTGTTGGGTACTGGATATAATGTATGGGTAACAGATTTAATTGGGGATATTTGGCCGACTTGTATTCTGACTGGATTTTTAAGTATCTTGTGTGTTAAACGCCTGATGTCTTCTGGCATAGTAGCTGCGAAGCACAGAGTCTGTCGTTTAGGTGGTAGAAGCTTTATTATGCGGCGAATGTCAGGTAAAAAACCCATGTCACACATACGATCAGCTTCGTCTAGTACCAATATCTCAATATGCGATAAATCAATGTGGTCATCACCAACAAGATCGAGTAATCTACCAGGGCAAGCTATAGCTATATTTACTCCGTTAAGTAGTCTGGAGATTTGCGAATTTTTGCTGACACCACCGTATATAGCTATGCTACGCAAACTAGTGTGTTTTCCAAGACCTAAACTGGTCAAGTGAATCTGCTCCGCCAATTCACGAGTGGGAGCAAGAATAAGTGCACGGAGTTGTCGCTGTGGTCCCAATAATAATCTCTGGAGAATTGGTATAGTGAAGGCTCCGGTTTTTCCTGTACCGGTTTGGGCTAAACCCATCACGTCGCGCCCCTCTAATATTTTGGGGATAGACCGGTACTGAATCGGAGTGGGGGTAGTGTATCCAGCAGTGATAATAGCATCGACAATACGTTGATCAAGAGAAAAACTCTTAAATGTCATATGGGATAGATCCTCTTACTTCTCTACTACTAGGTGTTTGTATTTACCCAGGCTGTCCTTTGGGGACTATGCATGGATAGACCTAATTCAAGACCGGATATTATAAAGTAACATCGTTAGAGCGCAAGCATATAGGAGTAGTTATTTTAAAAACAAAGTACGTTTGTTTAAATACTCCCTAACTAAAATCTATCAGTCGATAATAAGTTTGACGGTATCATAGAAAACATGCTGGCAGATAACGATGACGAAGATTCCGATTGAGACGATGAACCAGAGATGGGGCTGATGTAGATACGACTGACGTGGACGAAGACGACGAATAACACGCGTTTTAATCCGTGGGCGGGGTTTTTTCCTGTGGCATCGAGCACGAAGCGACTGTGGTGGCCATTTCGGACATTAAAATAAAAAAATAGACCAATCTACGTTAGAACCTAATGACTAGTAACGGGTAACGACTAGCAGGCTGCCCCGTTGTTGTCCCCGCTAGTCTGTGGATGTCGTTGGTTGTGCCTACGCAGTTATCAAAGCATGCCTGTGCGTCAGATTGTTCGGGGTAAATCAGTTTTCACTAATAGCGGAGCACTATACGTAACGTGTCCCTCTCGGTTACGTTCATCTAATACTCAAATCAACACCGCTGCCCCCATTATACACCCGCCCCCAGCGGGTCAG
>DCAJ01000125.1:0-1883 GCA_002311455.1 Anaerolineales bacterium UBA1136
ACCAACTAAATGCATTTAGTTGGTAGTATATATTAGAAATATATAAGGGGAATCTTCAATATGACCAAAGATATGGATAACATACAGGTGAATCAAGTGGATCCTGCGTTCAATCCTGTACAAGATCAAGATTTGGATATATATGGCGAGGAGCTGAAAAAGTACACCATAGTTGATGTTGACGTACATGTCGATGACACACTTCAGAATATGCTGGAATACATGGATGGCCATTTCAAGAAACGACTAGAGGCTGTCATGACCGCTGACTTCATGGGTGAACCACATAATTCGTTGCGCAACATGATAGCGCATGTAAGTTGGCTTGGTGCTGCGTACGACAAGCATCCACGCGCAAAATTAGCAACCAAGGAAGAACTACTTGATCGCATGAAATACGGTATTATAGATTACAGCATTCTGTTTCCAAGTGAATTATTGCCTATAGGATATTTGCCAGATCCAAAATGGGCGTCTGCACTGGCTAGTGCTTATAATCAATATATGGTTGACACATACAGTAATGTTGCTGGTGTTAAAATAGCGATAATAGTTTCTCCAAAATCTGTAAAGCATGCTGTAGATGAAATTGAGCGACATTCCAGTAACGATGATGTGGTGAGTGTAAGTATTCCTGACGTTGGAGTGAATCCTCCACTTGGAGATAAGAAATACTGGCCTATATATGAGGCGGCTCAAGCTTGCAATTTACCGATATCCTTGCACGGCATAGAGGCACTCATTCATGATAATTATCCTTTGCGCGTTTCACATTTTCCTACACTGATGCAGGTGCACAGCATGGGTTTTCCTTTTACCTCTATGCTTCAGGTTATGTCTATAGTATGTGAAGGAGTGCCAGTACGTTATCCGAAGGTTAAATTCTGTGTTATGGAGGCAGGAATTACTTGGATACCGTTCATCATGTACAGGCTTGATACTGCGTATAGGCAATATAGGACTGAGATGCCTGCGCTTGAGGCTCAGCCAAGTGAGTATATTAAGGAGTGGTACTGGGGCACTCATGAATTGGAGAAGCTGCCAAAGAAAAGTGATTTGAATAAACTGCTTGATTTGTACCGGGGTCATGATACAACTATGTGGGCTTCCGATTGGCCACATTTGGAGCGTGACCTTATTGCCGGGTTGATGTACTATGATCTTGACGATAAATTGCGAGGAAAAATATTAGGTCAGAACGCGATGCGATTTTATGGTATTGAGAAGTGAATCGTGTGCAGAGTAAAGTGGTGTAATTCAAGTGAGTGATAGCAAAACTTCACGGAAAATTGCTGTTGCACCTGTGGATGAGTTTCCAGCTGGTGCACGCATGGAGGTGAAAGTAGGGAACGTAAATATAGCGGTATTTAATGTTCGCGGTGAATATTTTGGTATATTTGGGATATGTCCACATCAATCGGCTCCACTGAGTCGAGGTCGGTTGCAGGGTACCGTAATATGTAATGCCGATACTAACTGGGAAAAAGAGTGGGCACATGATGGAGAAGTGCTAGTATGTCCTGGGCACGCCATGGAATATGATCTGAGAACTGGCAAAGCATTTGGTTACGGGATGAAGCTTCGTACATATGAAGTTGTCGTAGAAGATGACTGGGTGACGGTAATCCTTTAGATTATAGGTAATTTGACTGATAATATTTGGTGTTAGACACAAGGAGATTTGATTGAGAAAACAAGATGCGGGCAAAAAGGTATCGGTTTGGTTGGGCATCACTTTTGCTGTATCGATTCTATTGCTAATTAGTGTTGCTGCCACTTATGAAACATACGGTAGGGGTGAATATTTGCGCGAAAGACTACAGGCTGCTGTCGAAGCAGGTAAGATAACCCAAGAGCAGGCCGATGATAAGTTAGAGTTAATG
>DCAJ01000125.1:2078-5819 GCA_002311455.1 Anaerolineales bacterium UBA1136
AGGAAGACTAATGGATGGAAGCACAGGAATCGAATCCATGACCACAAACACCTGCCCTGAATAAGTGAGAGCTGCGCTCTATTACGGGTTTGGCGACCCCATTACAGTAGAAAATGTTGCTGATCCGACTCCTGCTTCAGATGGGGTGGTTATTGAGGTTAAGGCTAGCGGCCTTTGTCGCAGTGACTGGCATGGTTGGATGGGCCATGATAAAGATATTATTTGTCTTCCGCATGTGCCTGGTCATGAATTTGCCGGTATAGTTGTCGACGTTGGTGAAGAGGTTTGTAATGTACGTAAAGGTGAGCGTGTAACGGTGCCGTTCGTATGCGCTTGTGGTGAATGCCAGCAATGCGTCATTGGCAATCAGCATATTTGCGACCATCAATTTCAGCCGGGATTTACCCACTGGGGTTCTTTTGCTGAGCTTGTGGCAATTGCGCGCGCAGATATTAATATTGTACCGCTTCCGAGAGAAATTGAATTTGTGTCTGCTGCCAGCTTGGGTTGCCGTTTTGCCACCTCATTCAGAGCGGTAGTTGACCAAGCTGGGGTTACCCCCGAACAATGGGTCACTGTACATGGCTGCGGAGGTGTGGGATTATCGGCAATAATGATTGCCTCTGCACTTGGTGCACGAGTTATAGCTGTGGATATTGCTAAAGAAAAGCTCCAACTTGCTCTTAGTGTTGGGGCACATAGTACTGTTGACGGTTCAGACCACAGGAATGTGGTCGATTCCATACAAGAAATTAGTGATGGGGGACCACATGTATCAATAGACGCTCTGGGCAGCCGGGTTACATGTCAGAATTCTATCTCTTGTCTGCGTAAAGGTGGGAAGCATATTCAAATTGGATTATTGAACGGTGATGAAAGTCGGCAATTTGTATCAATGGATGCCGTTATTTCTAAGGAGTTGCAGATCATCGGAAGTCATGGCATGCAGGCTCATCGGTATCCAGAGATGTTAAAAATGATACTGTCTCGCAAGCTCCTACCTGAAAGGCTAGTAGGCAATAGAATTCATCTTGATGATGTACCTGTGCACTTAACAGATATGACTGACTTCAGAGCAGTAGGAGTGACTGTGATTGATAAATTCCGATAGGAACTGTCTTATAGAGTTATATCGTCTATAATAATTACAATAACTATGGGCAGGGAGTTTTTGCAATGACAAATATCATGGTAAGCAAGATCACGCTCAAGGATTACAACGTCTGGAGGCCTATGTTTGATGGTAACAAGGATATGCAGACTGAAAATGGTATGCATATTAAGGGTGTTTATCAATCAAAGCAGGATCCTAACACAGCCTTTATAGTAATGGAAGTTGAAGACATAGCACGTGCGCAAGAGGTTTTGAAGAAAGTCAAAGAGTCTGGCTTGCAAGATAAGGCGGGAGTGATTAGCACTGAACCTACTATGTGCACTGATGTTACGTAGAATATGATGGGTGTTTATAATAGCATTATAGCTGCATGTATTGCCATAGCTAGAATTTAATTAACCGCAACTTTGCCTAGTGCCATGTGTTCTAAATGGTAATGCAGTGGAGTTGCGATTAGTCATTTAATTGTATAAGGATATGTATAGGGAGATAGATATGGGAAATATGTCTGCTAGAAGGATGGCTGGCTTGTCAATTATTTGGGGTCCAGTGATTACTTTGGTTTGCTATTTTGCACAGCAATTGGTTATTTTAGCTGGCGTTGATTTTAGTGACGCTTTGGCCAATAAAGATGCATGGGTGGCTGGTGGATCACTTACGATAATTACTTCTTTGATTATTCCAATTGCGCTATTTATGTTGGTTTATGGTGTGTTTTACATACTGGATGAAATACGTGGTAGTGGCAATGGAGATGCGCTGGTTCGTTATGCTAAGCCAATGATGTTGATCGCTCTGGGTGGGTATGTGTACTCTAATGGATTCCCCATTGTGTTGGTTAATAACCCCGATATGGGGGTTGATGTAATATATTCGCAATGGTCGATTTTTAGTATGTCCGGCGTATTTTTCACACTAGCATTTTTGATTACTTTTAGCGCTATGGGATCTCGTGATGAATATAGAGGCACCTTCAATACTGTTGCGACATGGGTTGCGGTCTTGGCGGTAGTATGTTCGATAATTGGGTTTGTGAACAGTGGGATAGGTAGCACTACCACCCAGATTGTGGGTATTACTTATCTGGTTCATACGGCCTATGCTATAAGTTTGGGTAGAGGTATGCTCGCTAACGAATAAGCCCTAGTATTTAGATAAGCAAAACATTGAAAGCCACCAAACATCCTGGTGGCTTTCTTGATTCTAGTACTGAGGATAATGGACAGCCGAGTTTAGGTGTTAGTTTATTATGCCGCTAGACTAATACATATAGCTCCAGTTGTGATGATGGTGGCAGCCAATAATCGTATACGTGCTGCTGGTTCACGAAATATCATTATCGCTGCTACTACTCCTAACATAATGCTTACCTGGCGTAGACCTACAATATAGCTGCTCTGTGGACTAAGCTGGTATGCCCATAGAACTAGGGTGTAGGAAATAAACATTGCCAATGTGGCTATGACTGCTGAGCCCCATGCCTTAGCAGTTCCGCTGATTTGCACTGGCGGGTCAATTATGTATAGTGTGGTCCAGTAAAATAAAAGGCCGAAGAATACAAGGATCACATGGTAGCGCGTAGCGCTATCCAAGCCTGTGGGAATTAATTTTGCGGCAGCACTATCAGCGGCGGTGTAAATAATGGTGCCTAGAGCTGCTAAGGCAATCCAAACTGTGGCTTGGTTCCAATACAGCTTAATAGAAAAATTTTGCAAAGATGTCAATGGAGCAAGGATGCATCCAATTACAATCAGGATTAATCCTATCCATCCGACGGGTGACGGAGATTGGTCACGAATAACATCTAGTAGCGCTATTATCAACACTGGAGCTGCACGTGAAAGTGGATATACTACACTGAAAGCGCCACTCAAATAACCACGGGTGAGGCCTAAGTAATATAATGATTGCCCAAACCCGGCTATGATCAAATGTGGCCAGACTAGTGGTAGTAACGCTGTGCCTTGATAGTCTGCTATCAAGGCCGGTGCTAGTCCCAGTACTGCAGCTATAAGATTGAGTCGCAGGAAGAAGGTTGCGTCACGTTGACTACGTGCAAATATATTCCAGGCGACATGTAGTACGGCCGAGATGAAGACAAGCAGGAGTGGAAGTAGTGACATAGCTAGAATTTATAATATAACGAATAATGCCACCACTATTACTAATGTTATGGGCGGCATTATTCGTTATATTATTGCTAGTACTATACACTTGCATCTAACCAACAGCAGGGACAAACTGATTATGCAATATAATATAACAACATTTATGATAGGAGGTTTGGAATGGTCGAAGTAAGGATAAGTCATTCACTTAAAATTATTGGTGAATATACTTTGATTCATGAAGATGGTACTAAAGAGATAGTAAATGGTAAAAGGGCATTCTGCAGATGTGGACTGTCATCAACTATGCCTTATTGTGATAGTACTCATCGAGCAAAAGACTGCTGGGTGAGGAAAACAGAAGATACGTAGAATTAGAAAGGTGGTCTTATCAAATGTAGAAGGTAAGTGTTGCAAATACTTTGATTGGTTTTAGTCAGATAATCGATGGATATAAGGAGGTTTACTATGGCTGACCGTAAGGACGAGAGGGATCAAAGTAATGATCGCGGCACCAAA
>DCAJ01000125.1:5970-6252 GCA_002311455.1 Anaerolineales bacterium UBA1136
TGGCAGAGACGAGGCTCCAATGGATGGACGGGAGGCAAAAAGCGAACTGGGCAGTGACGACGACAGTAATTGGCTGAAAGACCCCAAGCTTGAAGCGGGTGGCCATGGCTCTCTGGATCATCCTTTTGATACAAGCATGACATATGATGAAGTACTCGCGGCAACAATGGACCCTAGTAGTGAATTGTATGGGATGGATATACCAGCAGATTTGATATTTGCAGAAGAAAGCGATGAAGATGCCGATTGGGACGATGATCCTGAGATGGAAGCTGACGTAGA
>DCAJ01000125.1:6327-7143 GCA_002311455.1 Anaerolineales bacterium UBA1136
TAGATGTAGATGTAGATGTAGATACATACGAAGATGTGGAGGTGGATATAGACATCGACGACGAGGACGACGATGAGAACGACCCCGAGAGTGTAATCTAGTCGGATTTCTAGTACGCATTTGTGAGTAATATATAGATTAGATATAGCACTAGCAAGCCTTACTTTTTAGGAGACTTTCATGAAATTTGTTCCAGAAGCAGAACGTGAGCACGGTGTTAATGAGCAGGTTACAGGGACTGCACATTTGGAGCGTATTATGACCATGCAGAAAGAGGGTGGCGTTCAATTGGCACTAGTACGTTTTGAAGATGGCGCTGTAACACATTGGCATACTCATCCCGGCGAGCAGATCCTGTACGTGGTGCAGGGCGAGTGTCGTTTTGGTAACGAGTCTGGTGAAAAAGTTGTCGCACAGGTCGGGGATGCTATTCATATTCCTGCGGGTGAGAAGCATTGGCACGGTGCTGTCAATGGTGACAATATGGCGCATCTGAGTGTGACTACTGTTGGAGGCCCAAATTGGATGGAACCTGTAAGTAATGAGGATAGTAAGATATGAGAATAGCGGTTACTGGAGGCAGTGGTCTAGCTGGATTTGCGGTTGTGAGATACCTGCTTGGGTGCGGGCATGATGTGGTTAGTCTAGACCGGGCTCCACTTCCAGACCCCATCGTTGAATACCGAATTGTGGATTGTGGAGATCTAGGACAAGTTTATGGTGCGTGTGATGGCGTGGATGCCATCGTGCATCTGGCCGCCATTCCACGCCCCATCAATCACACCCCAGAGCAAGTTTTCCGTACGAATATAATGT
>DCAJ01000125.1:7197-7618 GCA_002311455.1 Anaerolineales bacterium UBA1136
ACTTGAGGTGGCTGTCTCTCTCGGTATTTCGCGTGTTGTCTACATCAGCAGCGTGTCTGTGTTAGGTCTGCCATTTTCATATGTGCCAGTGACACTAGAATACTTTCCAATCAATGAGCATCATCCACGAGCACCGCAAGATGCTTATGCACTCTCAAAAACGTTGGGAGAGGATATAGCTTTAGCCTTTGTGCGGCGTGCTGCCGGCAAATTGAGTGTTGTGAGCTTGCGTTTACCTTGGATTCACACCCCAGAGACTTTTAAGGCACAACTTATTCCATTCTGGGAAGATCCCGAAGGAGGAGCGACAAATCTGTGGAGTTATATCGATACACGAGATGTGGGTCGGGCTTGTATGCTTAGTGTCGAAGCAAATGTTGTAGGTCACGAAGAGATTTTCGTTAGTGCAATAAATACTTTT
>DCAJ01000125.1:7752-11292 GCA_002311455.1 Anaerolineales bacterium UBA1136
AAAGGATACTGCGCAACTGATTAAAGAATTTTACCCAAAGGCTAAGATTAATATGGATTTTGAAGGTAATCAAGCTTTGATTGATACATCAAAGGCAAAGGCATTGCTTGGTTATGAAGCAAGTTATTCATGGGAGAATTATCAATGGAATTGATTCGAATTCAAACTATTGTTGAAGTGGTTTACGAGGAGGGTTTTCGTAAACTGACTACTCCATTGTACAAGGTGGCCAGTGGAGCTGTTATCAAGAATCCCTATGCAGGTCGTTATGTGGATGAATTGACAGAACTTATTCAGGCTGGCGAAGAACTCGGTAAATTGCTTGGTGAAACAGCAGTTGCACAGCTTAACGGAGATCCACACAGTTACGGGAAGGCAGTAATTGTCGGTGTCAATGGTGAACTGGAACATGCTGCAGCTTTGATGCACCCGCGCTTAGGTGATCCGCTACGCAAGGCAGTAAACGGAGGTATGGCAATTATTCCATCGACCAAGAAAAAAGGGGGTCCAGGTACAGTTATTGATGTACCTTTGCACTATAAAGATGCGATGAAAGTGCGTTCTCACTTTGATGCAATGGAGTTTCGCGTTAGTGATGCTCCGGCCTCAGATGAAATTGTGGTGATAATCGCCGTGACGGATGGAGGTAGGCCACATTCTCGTGTTGGCGGATTGATGTTAGACGATATCAAAGGTGAAGATGGACTCACCTAAACATATAAGTGGTTTCGGATGCAAACAGTACAGTAAATTTAGTACTAGGGAATATATAATATGGTGACACAGAACTCGTTCTCAGAAAAGCAATCTAGTAAAACTAAGCTAAATACAATCGATTTTGATGCCTCTACTACTGCAGTACTAGTCGTAGATATGCTAAAAGATTTTTTTACAGATGGAGGGGCTATGGTCCTTGATGGTGGTGATATTCTTTATGAGCCACATCGAGAATTGCTCGCTGCCGCGCGGAATATGGGTATGGCTGTGTTTTGGCTCAATCAGGACCTGCCTCCAGATGACAGCCTCTTTGAAACCCGAGCTGTACACTGTTTAAGTGGAACATGGGGTGCAGAGATAGTGGATGAGATCCCGGTTGAGGAAACTGATATCGTTATATCTAAGAGACGGTATAGTGGATTTTTTCAAACCACGCTTGATCTCAACTTGCGCGAGCGTGGCATTGATACTGTAATTGTTACCGGCGTTGTTACGAATATTTGTGTGCGATCTACCGTTCATGATGCATTTTTTCTGAGTTACAAGGTTCTAGTACCTGTAGATCTTGTAATGGCTACCAGTACTCAGGCTCAAGAAGTGACACTGTATGATATTGAAACACATTATGGTGATGTGACCAGTCTAAGTGAATTGATGACTGTATTGGATAATAGGCAGAGTATTAAATCATGAGTGCTATGTTGATTCATAATATCGGCCAGATCGTCTCTGGTGATTATTTATCACCGATTGTAGAAGGGGATTCAATACTTGTCGACGATGGTAAGATCGTTGAGATTGGGGTAGGAATCCCTGCTCTGGAAGGGATGTTCATTATAAATGCTAATGGCACAACAGTGTGTCCAGGTTTAATTGATTCGCATGTACATCCAGTAATTGGTGACTATACTCCGAGGCAGAAGGTAGTGGATTTTATTGCTAGTTGTGTGCATGGAGGAGTTACTCGGATGATATCAGCCGGCGAGGTCCATATGCCGGGGCGTCCCACTGGAGCCATTGGTACGAAGTCGATGGCAATTGTTGGAGCGAAAGCATGGAGTAGTTACCGACCTGGTGGAATGAAGGTGCAAGGTGGCGGCTTGCTGTTGCAAGCTGGGCTTACTGAAGCTGATTTTGAGGAGATGGCCAGTGAGGGTGTGAGACATCTAGGTGAAGTGGGTTTAGGAGGTTATCACGATTGGAATAAAGTGGCGGAAATGGTACGATGGGCAAAAAGGAGTGGTATGACCGTGATGATGCATATTGGCGGTGCATCTATTCCTGGAAGTGACGCTATACGAGCCGAACATGCCATAAAAGTTGATCCCGACGTGGCATCACACCTAAATGGTGGGCCAACTGCCGCGGCGCTGGGAGACATTGAACGAATCATTACCGAAACAGATGCTGCGCTCGAAATAATTCAATGTGGTAACGTGGCTATTGTCCCTCAGATAATTGAGCTTGCTCGAAAACATAATGCTCTCGGACGTGTGATAATTGGAACAGATATGCCGTCTGGTACAGGTGTAATTCCATTAGGAATGTTGCGTACAGTTACCTGGGTCAGTGCGTTAGGTGACATTTCTCCTGAGCAAACGATAGCAATGGCTACGGGAAGTACAGCTGATGTTTATAATCTTTTAGCAGGACGCATCGCACCTGGATTAGAAGCGGATCTTGTTGTTATGGATGCTCCTATTGGAAGCGTAGCTAAAGATGCTCTGGAGACGATTAGGATAGGAGATACGCCTGGTATTTCAGGAGTGATTATTGATGGTGAACTAGTTGTAAACAAGAGTCGCAATACGCCTCCAGCACAACGTCAAATGGAGGCTATCTCATGAACCGGTTTGAAGATAAGGTAGTGCTGGTGACGGGTGCTGGAGGCGGTTTAGGTAAGGCAAGTGCCTTGCGTTTTGTTGAGGAAGGAGCCCGGGTAGTAATAGCGGATATTGACCAGGAACGGGCTCAGGCTGTAGCAGATGAGGTAGGATCCAATGCTACGGCTGTAAAAGCAGATGTGACTAACATTGATAACTGTAAATCCATGGTGCAGACTGCACAGAATACTTATGGAAAATTGGATGTTGTTTTTGCCAATGCAGGTATCGGTGGGGAAAAGACGGAATTCGTGGAGATGACTATTGAGCAATGGGATCAGGTTATCGATGTTAACTTGCGTGGAATGATGCTTACCTGCAAGGCTTCTGTCCCGGCTTTGATAGACGCTGGTGGTGGATCAATGGTATTGATGGGGTCATCAACAGGTGGTTGGGACACTATTCTTGGGTCGGGACCGTATATGGCCAGTAAGGAAGCTGTAAAAGCGATGGCTCGTAATCTTGCTCTAGAACTAGGGCGCTACAATATTCGCGTGAATGTTATCTGTCCAGGCATCATTCAAACAAAGCTTAGTTTTCGTCAAGGAACCGATGATCCAGAGGCTTGGGAACAGTTTTTTGATAAGTATGCTGATCGGATTCCATTGCGAAGAGTTGGACAACCAGAGGATGTTGCGGCGACTGTGGCCTTTCTTGCTTCTGATGATGCGCGGCATATCACAGGTTCATCCTTACTGATCGATGGGGGCCAAACACTACAGAGTTGGAGTAATTCTCCTGATGAAACAACGTACCCTTAGTTCTGGCTGTGAGACCTAATTTAGTATAAAAAGATTGCGTATAAGCGATTATCAGACGCTATCGTTTTGTGCAAGCGATAGCATACCTTGTAGGGCGATCTCAATACAATTTCCCTCACCACGGTGATATTGGTCCATACCCCATTCAGGCTTAGTTTCGGTGGAACTACCATCGGATG
>DCAJ01000125.1:11321-14396 GCA_002311455.1 Anaerolineales bacterium UBA1136
TTATAGATTGCACCTGTGCGCCAATGCCGGTACTGGCCGATAATGAACAAGGCATCACTTTCCATCTCTGCCGATACTATATTTGCGTTTACTAACATATCGCGATTTGAGCCATACTTATTTGGACCATAAAAGGCATCTCCTGCTATACCTACTCCCGTGGTGTACGGTAATTCAAGCTTTTCTGCGGATCGAACAAGTTCACGTAAGACCTCGAATGTGGGTACAGCTGGAAAAGCTAGAGGCAGGTAGGCATGTGAAGTACCACCAGCACGGAATGTGCCTGTAGCTATAATTACATCTCCGGGTTGCTGTCCTGATTGGAAAACACCGCATGATCCTACTCTGACAAATGTATCTGCACCAAGGTTGGCTAGTTCTTCTAAGGCAATGCCTACTGCAGGCCCACCCATGCCAGTACCACAAGAAGTCATGAATACCCCATTGTATAAGCCAGAGTAGACTACTATCCCACGGTCATCATGGACTAGTTTTACATCCTGGAAGTGGTCGGCAATTCGTTTTGCTCGGTTTTGATGGCCTGGACAAAAGACATAGCGACTAATTTCTTCTGGTTGAGCGTGAATGTGAAACTCCATGTTTATACTCCTATGAGTCTTGTAGGTTGGGCTGTTATCTTCTATTCTGAAAATTGGACTTTTCTGGTTCGCCTGTGTAACATAATATGAAGTAGGGGAAGCCTATTTCACCGGATCCGCTTAGAATGCTTGCATGATAATGGTAGGTGTGATGGTCAGTCTCAGGTATTTTGGACATAATCCCATTGCATTCGTCTAAATCGCCAAGGCCTTCGACATATTCCCAATCATCTATACCTCCATGTCCAGTGCGACCCTGTTTCAGTCGGTAGCTGGACAACATTTCTTTGATATTACCATCATTACCGTATCCATATGGTCCATATATTGGGTATCCGTCGAATGCAAATCCGATAACTGGAGAGGCATCATCGGATTCCAGCAATTGGGTAGACCATTCTTTCCAGGAGCTTTGTTTTTCGTCTGGGTGCCAGTGTACGCAATTGGCATCATAGTGATAGTGGTACGTTCCTCCAGTTCCAGAGTGGCCCCCACAAACCCCTAAACTTATACGTTGTCTGTCCTCAATGTAGTAGTTGTGGTGGGCAGCCACTGCGTCTCCTCCTGGACCATCTTCCGGGCCGTAGAATGGGACTCCATTAACAGATATAGCTAATGCACCTCTCTCGGGAGCAGGTATGACTTCATCTGCAGTTGTAGGTTGCAGCGGTATTCTCCAGTAATATTCCAATGGATTGGCACAGCAACCCGGCCCGGATTCAAAGTCATGGTTGGGGATTCCGTTAGCACTGACTATAGCATATTTATCAGTGTATTCAACAGAAACTGTGCATGGTAATGTTTCAATTTGGTCCGTAGTTAGGTCGTCGTAGCGGGCGGTTTGTCCGTTTGTACACAACCACACATTTTTCATGTAAGGAGGTATAGAATCCAGCTGGCTCTGCATAGTTGCTGCAAATTCAATTTGACCTGAAAATCCTTCTAGAGCAGCTTCCGATATTTCTTGCGGTGTTGGTACGCATGATATCAAGACAAGAGTTGAGGCCAGCATTACAAATGGTACCCTACTAAATTTCATCGGCTATTCTATTTTGATGTTGTTCTATGTTTGGACGTGCCTCTGGGTAAGCATGTGCAATGGCTTTTATTATGTGCGAGAACCCAATCAATGCACAGTCGCACCAGCACTGTGCCCGCACCTTTAGTTTTCCTATTTGGTTTACAGGAAAAACTATGAAGGTGAACACGTTCTTAGTCAGTATGCCTGTTAATTCTTGCGCTGCGCCAAATGCTATTGCTTTGCCATCTAATGCATCTTCAGGATTAGAATAGCTTTTTATGGCACTGTCTAGAGTGATTTCTCTTATTGCATGATATCTGTATACAGTCCGAGCGCGGTACTGCTCTAACTCAGGTTTCTGTATCTCAATGGCACCTCCGTAGGGCATTTGGAAGGGAAGTGAATCTATATTAACAGTTTCAGTATTCAACCAAGAGCAAAATAGATTTGCATTTTCGTGTAGGGTGAGCTCCAATGAATTAATAGGCTTCATGAATTAATTATAGCCATGGAATTTCCGCTGATGAATATCGGTAACTCCGGAAAACACTGTTATGAAATCCGTGTATATATTTCTTGATAGTAGGATCCTTATACTCACCAAAGTAGGGGACTATATATTCCCATACTACTTCTCCAGACTTTGTAACTTCAAATAGTCGTCCTGAGACCGAATCGGTTATGTGGGTATTGCCATTACTCAATCGTTGGGCAGCTCCTTGATAAGCAGAGAAAAACGCTGGACTCACTTCATCTATATATTCCCATTCAATCTCACCACGTTCCGGATTAAATTCAATAACTCTAGAATATGGGATGGCTTCTTGGTCGCGAAAATTTCCGTTGTCGAACACTAATATGTTCCCATTATCCAATTCCATTGGAGAATGCTGATGGGACACAAATTCCTTGTTTATATGAAGTACAACTTCTCCGGAAGTCTTACTTACCCCAATAACTCCTGAAGTGACTCGCAAGCTCATTAGCACGATGTCCCCGCGAGCAAGCCATACGCCGTTGATGTATGGCCAGTGAGTACGCTCAAAATCTGGATGTATAGGAAAATCATCAATATTTAGGTTTTCCCACGATCGCCACGACCATACAACGTTGCCGGCTCGGTCTACCTCCTTGACGATGTCGCCATACATAGTCTCACTCTGATTAACGTTTTTTGTATGACCGCCGATTACTCGTCTGGCAACATCGTATGGCATTGGTTCAACCGCACCATATAATATGTTCCCATTATTCAACCATTGGGCGTCATGATGATGAGTTAGATCCGTGTATTCCCATACAATCTTTCCTTCAGGTGTTGCTTCTAGGAAGGCTCCGCCATGCCACAGAGCCCATAGTGTGTAAATATTGGGGGAATCTGGATGGCGCCCATTGTAGCCAAGATTTCCATTGGGTAATATAACAGCGTGCCTACCTGGCGGACAGGGCATTTGC
>DCAJ01000125.1:14427-16352 GCA_002311455.1 Anaerolineales bacterium UBA1136
ATGTATTAACAACTGAACCTTCCATATCGATGAGGAAAACTTTACCATCTGCCGTAGCAGGTGCAAACAAGGTGTAACCGCCAGCAGACGCATGTGCATTGTAGCCAATAAGACCACATCCTCGCCTACGAAATGTCACTTGATCTAACCTGGCTGACTGTTCGTTCATCATCCGCTTCCTTTCTTTGTAGCAGTAATTTTCGGTTTAGTTATAGCTATCCGAACAATATGCTCATTACGTTTTATTTTAGCACATACATCTAATGAATAATTCGTCAATTTTGGATAAGCTAGCCAATATTATTACTTCCGACGGCGGACCTGTCGACCTTGTGGTTACTAATAATGGTGATAGTCGTAAAATTTAATCAAGGTCTGAAGGTGATAGAAGCGGTGATTACGAGGCAACTAGTCCTTTTGGCTGTAAGATCAATGTCGAATTGACTGCAGGCGAGACTGTGGAAGGGGAGAATGTGGCGGTTAGTTAGGATTAGTTATCTAAGTTTCTCTGCACGAAGCGAGCTTGGTGCGCCATTTGGGATGAAACTTTTTCCAAACAAAGCGCAATCTGCATATTTATACTCGCCTTCTTGGTACATATAAACACCAACACCCAAACCCTGCAGTACTTCCATCTTTAGTTGCTCATTATTATCAGTTTTAGCCATCAAATCAGGCATTTCGCTGATGTACTGCTCTATATCGTGGTTCTGCTTCAGCAGCTCTTTGCTTCTGTCTCTGAGCTTCTGGAGTGTTTTCTCCTCGGCTTGGAGTTTCTTTGATACTTTGTTCATCTTTTATAACCTCCATTCTTAATATATTAATTACCTTCGCTAAGCGCATAGCGAATTCATCCTCTGGCATATCGCCAGCAATCCTTCTAATCTGATACTTTCTTGCCATTTTGTTCGGATTTTTCCTCATCTAGCAATTCACGCTCTTTGAGTGCCTCTCTCACCAGATGCCGTGCTTGGTCTGCAGTATTGCGAATATCCTCCGGTGCACACTCCTCTAACGCACGGTATTCATTTGTTCTGAGTGGTACTCTTACATTGGTTATCACTGGCTCTCCTTAAAAGAAATACCTCATATGATTTAGTTCAATCATATGAGGTTTATAATGTCCAGTACATATCCCAGGAGCTCACTTTCCCCCCAATATTCAGGCTGTTTATTACCTGAGAGAAAAACTTAGTTCCTTATGAGTTCCCTGTTTTAACTGTTGTGGTGCTCCTCCCTTGTTTTTACATATTTAGGATTGGATTTTCTAATCCTAAATATTATGTTAGCAACTGTTTTTTCTTCAAGTTGTGGTGTGAATGATTCTCCGATCTCACGTTGTCCACGACCTTCGTTCCACATCTTGATTATCGTTCTGTCTCTGTCCGATAAATTTTTTATTTTGGTATGTGCAAGTAGCCAATCTGTACCCTTTAAAGCATCTTGTATCTCAAGAATAGAACTCCGCAGAACGGATTCTTTATTGGTTTCTTTGTCTGTAAGATGTTTAGTCCAGTTCCACTCATCTGCCCATTTATCGTCATCTGTGGTGATTTCTATCACCACTTCCTCCTCGATAACCTCTGCTAAGCCTTTGGGAGAGTTAGATATACCGCCCATAAGCATATGGGTATATATGATGTTATTGAATGGTTTAACCCATCTGATTATTACTCGAGCACCACTGCTATCCTCAAACTTGGCATCAAGATGGTATTTCAAATCCTTTTTCTTGACTACGCTTTCAACATCAGCCAGCACTTGTTCTAAGGTGTTCATTCCACCAGCACCATTCCTGCAGCGTCTGGGTCGAAACGATCGGGAAACTTTGTGTATTTGTCGTACCTAGCATCACGCAGGTCAGCCTGCTCCAGGTCAGCCCCACGCAGGTCAGCATCACTCAGGTCAGCCGAACGCAGGTCAGC
>DCAJ01000124.1:0-6100 GCA_002311455.1 Anaerolineales bacterium UBA1136
GAATATTTGGCTTCTTCAGAGAAATATTCTAATGCTTACGAACCTTGGACACCAGAACTTGATGATGAACTATGGGAGTTGGTAAGATCCAAAGGTGTGAGTGAATTAGCACTGAGTGAATTAGCACTCCATTTTCAAAGAAGATCTGGGGCAATCAAGAGTAGACTGAGTAGACTTAATCTAGAAAAAGGTATTATTGCTTCAAAAATAATTGAAGCAATAATTAAAGGATACAACCCTCACACAGGCGAAATATTTGAGGAAGATTCTATGTGGTCACATCCGAAAATTATAAGTGATTTACAAGAATGGATCAATGAGGATTGAATAATGTTTTACGTGAAGAGGATGGTCGTTGGAACAAAGTCCGTTACTGTAGAGTAACAATTATTTAGAAACTGTCTCATTTATCCGCTAATGCTTGCGCGCTGCGCAGGGTGTTGCTCAACAATTGAGCTATTGTCATCGGACCAACTCCACCCGGAACTGGTGTTATATGACCGGCAACTTCTTTTACCTCATCAAAATCTACATCACCGACAAGTCTGTTTTTCCGAAATAGTTTGACCAAACCTTCAACATCTATCCCCTCCGGTAAGTGATCACGAGAGTAAACATCTCCACTATCCTTATCTATGTAACCCACTCTCTTACGACCACCGTTCTCAGACAAATCTTGATGATGAGCAATGAAAGTCTCTCCACTAGATACACAGAGGAATTCTCGATCAGCTGTATGCGAAACCCATTTGTTGTTAATACCAACATCAATCACAAATGCACCTGGTTTAATCCAATCTCCTTTAACCATTTCTGGTCGTCCAACAGCGGCAATAAGAATATCAGCTTGTCGACAGACTTCAGGTAAATCCCTAGTCCCCGAGTGACATACTGTAAGAGTAGCATTGCGTTTCAACAATAACATGGCTGCGGGCAGGCCTACTATATTCGAGCGTCCCAGAACTACAGCATTAGCACCAGGAAATTCTGCTCCGGATTCTTGCAACAAACGCATGCATCCATCTGGAGTACAAGGCACAAATAATGGCTCACGACCCTTCATACCCAATTTCCCGATATTAACCGGATGGAATCCATCCACATCCTTTTCTATGCTAATCAATGCCAGTACTTCCTCTTCGTTGATATCATCAGGCAAGGGAAGCTGCACCAATATACCATGCACCTGAGAATCTACATTCAAGTCACGTATAAGATCTACAACTTCACTTTGTGTAGCACTAGATGATAGTACATGCCCAAATGATTCAATGCCTACTTCTGCACAAGCCTTGCGTTTGGCACGTACATATGTTTCAGATGCTACGTTGTCACCCACTAGTACAGTGGCCAATCCAGGCGTAATCCCTGAATCTTTCAGCAGCTTGCTTACTCCGACAGTTACCTCAGACCGTACCCTTGCTGCTATAGAAATTCCATCAATCAATCTTGCTGTCACTTCAGTGATCCCTACCCTTAATAATCCAGGTTAATATCAACCAATAATATTGCATTGCTTAGATGCTACACACGCACTTAATCACTCGTACCGTAGTGCTTCTATAGGACTGAGGCTAGCAGCACGACTTGCAGGATAGATACCAAAGAAGATTCCCACAAAGGCCGCAAAGAAGAATGCCATCATAATTGTATTAATTTCTACATTAGCCTGTACAAGATCTGCTGCACTGACTCCATAGGCTATACCTACACCTAAAGCAATGCCCAGTAGGCCACCTATCAGACTGAGTACCACGGTTTCAATCAAGAACTGAAACATTATAGTACTGCGTCTTGCTCCTACGGCCTTGCGCAATCCTATCTCCCGCGTGCGTTCTGTTACTGAAACTAGCATTATATTCATAATACCGATACCGCCAACCAGTAATGAAATACCAGCAATTGCACCCAGAAACGCGGTTAAAGTAGCAGTGATTTGATCAAATGCTTCCAAGAAAGCATTCTGGCTAAATACCGTAAAATCTAACTCATCACTCAATTTCAAACCATGTTGCTGTCGCACAATACGTTCGATTTGCACCATCACCCATTCAACGTCCTCTGCTGTAGATGCTGACATGGAAACAGAGCTAACAGTTCGTACACCATTACTAATCGCCCGTTTACCGAACAAACGAGAATATCCAGTTTCTATAGGAATCAACGCCACATCATCTTCACTGCCAAAACCTCCCCCTCCCTTACTTTCTAGCACTCCGATCACTTTAAAGAATATGCCATCAATTCGAATCGTTCTTCCGATTGGATTTATACCGGCGAACAAATCTGTGGCAGTTTGCGAACCTAATACTACTACCCTGACCCGAGCCGAACCTTCACTGTTCGAAAAAAAGCGTCCTTGTGCTATCTCTACAGAACGTACTTGCTGATATTCTGGAATGGTACCAGTAACCCCTACATCTACACTGTTACCCTCATAAGTAATCTTCAATACCTTTTCAAAAATAGGCGCCATTACCTTAACTTTCTCAAGCTTCTCAGCTAGTTCCTTGTAATCATCATATGTAATACTAGATTGAATACGTTGTCCACCTCGTTCAAACTGACCAGGAAACAACGTAATGTTGTTAGATCCAATACCTTCAATTTGCTCTGTAATGGAGGCAGTTGCCCCATTACCAATTGCCATTAGAGCAACAACCGCAGCAACACCAATGATTATTCCCAACATAGTAAGAATAGAACGCAGTTTGTTAGTTGCAAGTGCTCGCAAAGCTACTCTTACATTTGCTAAAACATTCATCTGTTTTCATCTCCGGAGATACGTCCATCATGAAGACGTATTGTTCTCGGCATCAGAACAGCTACCTCTGGATCATGTGTTACCAGACACAGAGTGATTCCTTTTTCATCATGCAATGTTTGCAACAAATCCATAAGCTCTGCTCCTGTTTTAGAATCAAGTGCACCGGTCGGTTCATCTGCTAAAAGAATGGCAGGCCTGTTTACTAAGGCACGGGCAATGGCAACGCGTTGTTGTTGTCCACCAGAAAGCTCTCCTGGAGTATGTTTAACGCGGTCACTCAACCCTACAAGATCTAATGCTTCTCTAGCCTGATACTGTTTTTCTCGACCCTTAACACCAGCGTAAGTCAATGGGAGCATAACATTCTCGAGAGCACTAGTTCTAGCAAGTAGATTGAATTGTTGAAAAACAAAGCCAATCTTCTTGCCTCGAATTGCTGCCAACTGCGCATCACTCATCGACTCCACATACGATCCATCCAGCCAGTAACGTCCATCAGTGGGTTTATCAAGGCATCCAAGGATAGCCATCAATGTGCTCTTTCCAGATCCAGATGGACCCATTATAGAAAGCATCTCTCCGGCGTATATGGAAAGATCCACACCATCTAGAGCTCGTACAGTAGTGTCACCCATCTGATAATGCTTACTGATACCCTCAATGCGAATCACCGCGCTATCATGTGTTTGCATATCTTTCTAAGTATCCCCGATCTAATCCCGGCCTCCAAATGGGCTTCCACTTTCAGTGGGTTTTGGGGTAAAAATAACTACCTGCTGACCGGATTGCAGGTCACCACTGACAACCACTTGATCCCCTTGAATAACTCCGCTCTCTATAGGAACGCGTGTTTGTTCCCTAGAAAGCCTATTAAATACCATCACATATTCACCTTCATCATCATATTGAACTGCATCGATAGGCACTGCCAAGGCTTCCTGTAGAACCTCTGTCACAATTTTCACGTAAGAGGTCATGCCCAGCATAATGCCAGGCGCGTCTTCACTTAAAGTGACAGTGACTGGGTAGCGTACTAAACCCTGAACGGTTTCTCCAAACGAGGCGATTTCTGTTACCTCTGCAGACACTTGCATATATGGCAAAGCATCAAAAGTCAGACTAGCTAACTGCCCTACTTTGATACCAATCACCTCAGTCTCATCAACTGACACTTCTACTAACAACTTTTCCATGTTAGCCAGTCTGACAGCTGGAGTTGATTGGTCAGTTGAATCGCCAGATTGATAATTAAGCTCAACTACCTTGCCATCAAAAGGCGCCTCGAGCCAAAGTGAACTCAAAGTGGCTTGAGCAGCTGTGGCTTTAGCCTCAGCAATTGCAACATCATCTTCATCTGGTCCCACAAGCAATTCCTGCAGTTGCTCTTCTGCATCCACAAGTTTAGCTCTTGCTAAGTTAATATCAATTGAACGAGGATCCAACAAGATTTCCAAATCAGCCTCCGCATCTGCTAGATTGGCTATAGTCACTGCTAAATCTTCGGGTTGCGGATCTAAAAGCTGCGCTAATTCTTCTTCTGCTTCGACTAACTTACCAGCAGCAGCATCTACATCAGCTTCCATTACTGACAAATCAATTGGATCAACTCCAGACAAGGCATCATTTAGGTCTTTTTGAGTATCCTGCACTTTTTCGGTAGCCAAATCTAAAGCAGTTGTATTTGCCATACGAGTACGTTCAAGTTGTAATTCGGTCTCTCGCACTCTATCTTGAGCAGCCGCTACATCCTCGTTGGCTTCAATAAGGGTACGTGTTACTCCATCAACTGAAACTGCTCGAGTTGAATCACAGATCCTAATCGATTGCTGCTCTACAATATTCCCATAAGTGTCCTTTAGCACCGTGCCAGTCTCCTCGAAAACTTGATAAACTGGACCAACCAAATATGTGTAACCTTTATATACCAGCTCTTCAGTTACGGTGAGCTGCATATATTGTCCGTCATCTTCCTGTTCCACTTTGTGCACGACACACCCATCTATTGCCTTCTGAACACTGACCTGTCTTTCTTTCATGTCCTCCAATGTATCAAGTGCATTCTCAAGAGCACTAGTAGCTGTACCAATATCTGCAAGCTCAACGTCTTGCTCAGCACGGGCTAAATCAAATTCAGCATCCCGCAAAGCATGTTTAAGAGCCTCAATATCAGGATTTAATAAATCATCCAGATCTTCTTGTTTGTCCCTAAGTGTATCTCTCTTTAATGCAACCTCCTGCGCTGCGGCTGCAATCTGGGCAACACTAGGACTCTTTAGTTCATTTAATGTATCTCTGGCATCAGCTACTGCCTGCTTAGCTTGTGCCACACTTGATGCGGTTGGATTCTGAAGATCTTCCAGATCTTCTTCTGCATCTGCAACGGATTTTTGTGCGTTACTTATTTGTAAATCAGTTGGATTTAAAAGTTCAGCAAGGTCTTGACGAGCAGAGATCAAATCAGCTTGGGCCATAATCACATTTTGTGGTGCGCTTAGCGGATCAAGTTCAAGCAAAACATCGCCTTCACTAACATTGTCACCCACTTCTACCATGACGTCTGCAACAATACCGCTAGTATCCCAAAAAATCTCGCCTGACTGTGAAGCGATAAGAGTGCCAGATGTATCAATTGTGCGCTCTGCATCTAATAGTACCACTTCACCAGTTTCTACCAGTTCCTCTTCACTTGGACCACCGCGGATTAGACGCTGCACAAAACTAAATGGGCTTTGTCCTCTCCTCACTCCACCACGGCCTCCTGGACCTCTGCTAAACTCCCCGGAAGATTCGGAAATCTGCTGATCCGATGCCCGCTGCATAGGTAAAACGATGCGAGCCAGACCATACAAAACAATACCCATAATTACTAATATTCCAAACACTACCACCCAGCGAGGTACTACACGAGTGGTTTTTCTATCATTACCAGAATTCATTTCTACTAATACCGCCTTTGGTTTGCAATAATCAGATCGAAAATTTTCCTCAGAATATTGCAGAATAATTACTCGAGTTCATCAGGAACTCATTAGATGTTAATACTAGAATATGTTATCGAATTACTATTAGAGATATATATGTATCTGCACTATACATACAATTCAATCTTTCAACCAATAAATACTATTACGACCGTCATGATAAATCTCCTTTGCTTTTGTGTGAGGCTGTCTTGTCAAGGACTGTTGCCATATTATCGTACAGATGTGAAGAATGTGTGAAGAGAGAGTAAAAACTTGGTAAGTTGAGGCCAAATCGTGATATTATGTCATGGATGGTGGTACTACTGCAAGTTATCATGACGGTCGTAATAGTATTTATTGGTTGAAAGAT
>DCAJ01000124.1:6215-6422 GCA_002311455.1 Anaerolineales bacterium UBA1136
TATACATTAACTCCGCAGGCACCAGTACTCTTAGTGAGACCTGCCTTAATGGATCCACCACCATAAGTGACTGGATCTAACTTTGAAAGCAATTCGATCCAAATAGGGACACCACGTAGCAGGAAAAAGGCCCCTGAAAGAAAAGATTCTCGCGTCCAGTTAGTTTATCATCCAAGCTAGCATCCTGAAAAATAATCCCTATCGACT
>DCAJ01000124.1:6624-8540 GCA_002311455.1 Anaerolineales bacterium UBA1136
AAACTGTCTTTGTCCACAGCGACATTATTGCCAAAGTTACGTACAAGTTGATCCACTTTGACAGAATGCATTAATACAGGCCTAAGTAACAGGTTTTAGTAATACTACTGGGATTTTTCGCTCTGTACGTTTTTTGTATTGCTCCAGCCAAGGGAATAGTAATCCAAGTCGAGTGCTTTCACTTCCCTGAGCGGGCATAGCTAACACACAAATCCGACTGCTACCTACCTCAATGCTAGCACCTGGATCACTAATAATATTCAAAAACCAAGCAGGATGCCAATCCTTGCCCCCATTTGAGGCAACTACGGCGTAATTTTTTTCATCCTCTACCGCTCCCAAAGGTACAGTATGCAGCCGGCCAGTTTTTCTGCCAGTGGTAGTTAGCAGTAGTACTGGTCTTCCCTGTACTGAACCCAGGAGACGACCTTTAGAGTAACGATACACAAGTATGTGTACTCTCATCAATATTCGAATAATTGGTTTGCTCAATAGTACTCTAGTCAACATGAAGGATTGATCATCCGATGAAGCTCAGCAATTATGTAACCGCACTAAATTTTTATACGATCTAGGCATTCAAGCATTATCCTCAAAGTTAGTTACAAAGCTAACCAAGTATACTTCATATTATCATACACAATATGCACCAACACTTAATTGTCAGACACCCCACAATATTTGCACAAATATGCATCATATGATAAACTGTTGCCAGTTTGAGAATCATAATGAGCACTAGAATAATTTCGGTTCTAAAGGCAAAGAAGAGCAAGCCCACCCTCGACGGGGTTGGTTAATTTGCGCTTCGGCACAGTGATGCAGTAATAGCATCCATACACCAGTGTCATTGGCAGATAACAACCTCGGTACCACGGGGTTTTTTTGATTCTATTGCATGAGGTTTGTAAAGATTAATTATTAAGGAGAACATTACTTTATGAGTGTTGACAATGTAACTGCTACGAGTGAGTGTCCAGAATGTGCAGGTGAACTCACGCTCGACCAGGTTGAATTGGGAGAAATCTTGGTATGTGATGATTGCGGTGCCGAACTAGAGGTGCGATCACTTGACCCTCTATCCATTACTCTTGCCCCGCAAGAAGCAGAAGACTGGGGGGAGTGATTCCATTCTTGTTGTTTTCAGGATATTATGCATATTGGCGTACTATATTCTAGGTTGCGCGTAGAAGAGAAGTGGCTATTCAAAGCTCTGGAGAGTCGAGGAGTCTCCTATGAGAGACTATTAGATAGTCAAGCAATTTTTCAGCTTGACAATCCCAATTGCGAATGGTCTCAATTTGATGCAGTTCTCATAAGAAGTCTGAGTACTAGTCGCGGATTGTCAATTGCACGAGTAATTAATTCTTTTGGGATACCAACTATAAATCCATATTCGGTCTCAGAAGTATGTAGTGATAAAGTGGCCACATCAATTGCTTTGAAAAATGCTGGTGTACCACAACCTAAATCATTACTCGCTTTTACAGTAAAAGGTGCTCTAGAAGCTGGAGAACAAATTGGATACCCTTATGTCGTCAAACCAGTTGTGGGATCATGGGGACGATTGGTTAGCCGTATCAATGACCGAGACGCAGCTGAAGCAATATTTGAACATCGCGATGTTCTAGGTAGGTATCAGCACCACATATATTATCTACAGCAACTCATCAACAAGCCAGGACGTGATATTCGAGCATTTGTAATCGGTAATGAAACCCCTGTAGCGATTTATCGAGAATCTGAACATTGGCTAACAAATACTGCATTAGGTGCTACTGCCACAACCTGTGAGGTGACAACACAACTACATGATCTTTGTCAGAGGGCAGCTGCCGCTGTAGGAGGTGGTGTGCTGGCTGTGGATCTACTAGAAGATCCACAGCAAGGTCTTTTAATCAACGAAATAAATCACA
>DCAJ01000090.1:0-120 GCA_002311455.1 Anaerolineales bacterium UBA1136
ACAATGGAGAGCCATTATGACACATGAACTTCCAGCATTGCCTTACGCATTTAGTGATCTCGAACCTCATATAGATGCTCAAACAATGAAAATCCATCATGGAAAGCACCATAATGCATA
>DCAJ01000090.1:279-4067 GCA_002311455.1 Anaerolineales bacterium UBA1136
GCATACATTATTCTGGCCAAGTATGAGTGCTAAAGGTGGTGGTGCACCCAGTGGAGATTTAGCAGCTGCTATAGATAGTACATTTAATGATTTCGAATCTTTCAAAACCAAACTTTCAGCAGCAGGAGCAACACGATTCGGTAGTGGATGGGCATGGCTCAGCATAGACGGAAACAACAAACTGATAGTAAGCTCAACTCCAAATCAGGATAATCCTATATCAGACGGACTTAGGCCAATCCTTGGACTTGACGTTTGGGAACATGCATATTATCTGAACTATCAAAATCTAAGGCCTGATTACATAGCCGCTTGGTGGAACATAGTAAACTGGGACAAAGTGGCAGAACGTTTTGCAGAGTGATAACTATAATACAGTCACTGACTAGCCAAAGATCCCAAAACCTAGGAGGGTAACAAGTAACATGACCTACATTATTACGGCATTATGCCTGCGTGACAGTTCTTGTGTCGATGTATGTCCAGTAGAATGTATTATTCCAGGTAAACCAGAATCGGAATGGCCCTGGTTCTATATTGACCCGGACACTTGCATCGACTGCGGAGCCTGCATACCCGAATGCCCTTATGAGGCCATTTTCGAGGAGGAAGAGGTGCCCTCTGACTATACTGCAAAGGGCGGTGAATACATCGCCAAGGTAGGCCTTGAAGGTCATTGGGAGGGAGAGAATGAGCAGGGAGACAAAGTAATACTGGATTGTACAAGACAGCTGGAAGCTGGGGAAGTATTAGATCTAACAGAAGACATCCAGCCTAACTATGACTACTTCACTGACGGCCCAGGCTACGACGCGCTGGACATGTAGTCGGCAAGTACGCAGTTACTGAGTAGAATCCAGCGAGAGAGCCTATCAAGGCTCTCTCGTTTCGTATATACAAAAAGGAGATAGATTACGCCAATGCGAACTGAACGGGACTCTTTGGGGGAGAAATCCCTCCCAGCCGAGCGTTACTTCGGTATACAGACTGCTAGGGCTATTGAGAATTTCCCGGTTAGTGGACTGCGCCCATGGCGTGCTTTCATCTGGTCTATGGCCGTTATCAAGCGATCTGCGGCCGATGTCAATCATGCTTTAGGCCTTCTAGACGAGGAGAAATCCAAGGCTATCGTAAAAGCAGCCACAGAAGTAATGGAAGGACATTTCGATGCGGAGTTCCAAGTAGACCCGTTCCAAGCGGGAGCCGGAACTTCGCACAACATGAACACAAATGAGGTCGTTGCTAACAGAGCCATCGAGATACTGGGCGGCAATAAAGGCGATTACAATACTGTCAGCCCGAACGACCACGTTAACATGGCGCAGAGCACGAATGACACAATCCCAACTGCTATTCGGCTGGGATGTTTATGGAGACTGGACGAGTTACTGGAATCTCTAGATGGATTGTCTGAAACCCTACAGGCCAAATCAGTTGAATTTGACGAAGTATTAAAATCGGGTCGAACGCATCTGCAAGACGCCGTTCCGATTCGACTGGGCCAGGAATTTGGCGCTTACGCAAAGGCGTTGCGCCGAGACCGCGAACGCGTTCTGCGCAGTGCCGAAGGACTGCGGCGCCTAGGAATTGGTGGCACTGCAACTGGAACGGGTCTGAACGCGCACCCGGAGTATCATGCCCGCATGGTGAAGCAGCTGAGCGATGTAACTGGACTGGTGCTGTTTGAGTCCGACAATCTGTTTGAGAGCATGCAATCGCTCTCGGATGCAGCCGACTTCTCATCCAGTATCCGAATAACGGCGATGACACTAACTCGTATCGCTAACGATATCCGTCTACTGTCTTCCGGTCCTTCGACTGGCCTAGATGAGATTAGATTACCCGCCGTCCAACCGGGATCCTCAATCATGCCTGGCAAAGTCAATCCTGTGCTAGCTGAGATGCTCAACCAAGCTATGTTCCATGTGCAGGGGTGTGATCACACTGTGGCACTCGCGTCACAGGCTGGGCAACTCGAACTTAACGTAATGATGCCTATCATCGCACATAACCTATTTGAGATGATGCAAGTAATGATTGGAGCGGTACACGCATTTGACGAGAAGTGCGTTCACGGCATCACAGCCAATAGTGAAAAGGCCGAGAGCTGGCTAAGCAAAAACGCAATTGTAGCAACTGCACTCAACCCGCTGATCGGCTATCTAGAGGCAGCCGAGTTGGTAAAACATGCAATGAAGCAGAATGTTTCCATTCGCCAAGTAGCCGCGGAGCGCATCGAGGCCGGCCATCTGAAACACAAAGACGAAGATCGACTAATCACTATCGCCGAAATTGACAAGACGCTAGGGGATCTACGGAAGCTGACTAAAGGTGGTATTCACTAGTAAACACTCGGACCCAGAGAAGATGGCAGCCAGGGTAGCATCCTATTCAGCATCAGGCATATAATGTCATTTTCTCGACATCAGGTGGTAAGATTGAAGAATAAAATGGTCGAGCACTCGGATTCTTTTTAGTTCAGCACCGTCATACCGTTATTCGTATAACGTATCCGGTTAGCTCTTAACCCAATTCATCATTTCCAGAAACTCGGCCATCCTTAGTGGGAATTGGCTCGCCGTGTGGATCAACAATAGGATCCCCTAAGAAAACAGCAATCCGATCCTCAAGTTCCTCCGATATTACATGCTCTAACTTCTCAGCTTCAATATGTACTTGATCCGATTTATATCCTAGAGCTTCTATCAAGTATAGTTCGATTAGCCTATGATGGCGTATGATTTCAAGTGCAATCTTCTCTCCAGTAGAGGTCAACACCACACCCTTATATGACTTATACTTAACCAGAACAGGAGAATTGGCAGACATCTTTTTGAGCATTCCAGTAACAGACGCAGGAGCATAGTCCATCTTATTTGCCAAAACATTAGTAGTAACTGGACTATTATATTGCTGTAATTCGTAAATGGCTTTTAGGTAGTCTTCAATTGAGTGGGAGAGATTGCCAAATTTAGACATTATACACTCTTCATTTAGACATTATATACTCTTCTCGGTAAAATTAAGCCCTACAATTATAGAAGTGTATAATCACATAGTCAAGATTGGTATAATTACAATCGTTAATACAATTAATAATGCAACCATCATTAACCTTTACTGAATGCCAAGCGATGCGCATGATATCTCATGCCCAGAATGCTTTACCCAACGAGGCCTGCGGTTTGCTCGGCGGCAAATCAGAACATGTGAGCACCGTATATCCTGGAACCAACTCTGAGTATAGTTCACTAAGTTATCTCTTAGACCCAGTTGATCAATGGAACGCAATGAAAGCAATTGATCAAAGTGGAGAAGACCTTATTGGAATATTTCATTCTCATCCTCAAGGATTAGCTGTCCCATCAGAAACCGATATTTCACAAGCATATTACCCACAGGCCACATATGTCATCTTGGCGCGTTACAATGAGAAAGGATGGTATATGCGCGGCTATAATCTTGTCAAAGGCCAAATCAAAGAGATAGTATTACGAATGCTGACAGCTCAATCCACTATATTAAATCGAGGTAGCAGGTCTCATTAACATGTTAGTGCTACTTGCATTTAGTCTCATTATCCTAGGGTACATTATTGGCGCTGTACCAGTAGGCTTACTGATAGTGAAACGAATTACGGGCAAAGATGTACGAATGGTAGGTAGTGGTCGTTCGGGTGCTACTAACGTAATACGAGCTGCAGGAATGTGGGCAGGTGTTACAACAGCCATACTAGATTTAATAAAAGGAGCACTACCAATACTTGTAGCTAAGCTAATTCTGCCATC
>DCAJ01000090.1:4087-4601 GCA_002311455.1 Anaerolineales bacterium UBA1136
CATCATTGCCATGGGCCCATGTACTAGTTGGTGTATCAGCTGTACTAGGACACAACCATTCCATATTCTTGAGAGAGTCAGTGACTGACCATAAGACAGGTCGTAAGAAGACTGTTTTACGAGGCGGAGCAGGTGGAGTTACAACGGTAGGTGGTGCAATTGGATTGTGGGTATGGACCGGAGCTATAGTTATACCAGCAGGATCTGCAATTTTGTTCGGAATAGGATATGCTTCAGTAGCTACAATGTCAGGAGCAATAATGACAACAATAATAATGGCAGTACGATCCAATCAAGGACTAGCACCTAGTGCCTACATCTATTATGGTGTGATGTGTTTGTTATTGCAATTGTGGGCTCTCCGCCCTAACATTAGACGCCTAATCAACGGAACAGAGAGATTAATAGGATGGCGTGCCAAACGCATGACCGGAAACATGACTGCAGACCCAACTTCACTAAGCCAAGACTTAAATCAAATCAAAAATGTCAAGAAAACGTAAAAATAAATCCG
>DCAJ01000119.1:0-308 GCA_002311455.1 Anaerolineales bacterium UBA1136
AAAAGATCCGGACGGTCCAGAACAACACGTCTGTCAAATCGCCCAGGTCGTAAGAGGGCAGGGTCCAGTATATCGGGTCTATTGGTAGCAGCAACAATGATTACATTTGTATCGGTATCGAAGCCATCCATCTCTACTAATATTTGGTTGAGAGTCTGCTCACGTTCATCGTGGCTGCCTCCCAATCCAGCACCGCGCTGCCGACCTACTGCATCTATTTCATCTACAAAAACTATACAGGGACTATGTTTTTTTGCTTGTTCGAATAGGTCTCGTACTCGGCTTGCACCCACACCAACGAACATTTC
>DCAJ01000119.1:421-859 GCA_002311455.1 Anaerolineales bacterium UBA1136
GAAAAATGGTACACCAGCCTCTCCAGATACTGCTTTAGCTAGCAATGTTTTACCGGTTCCTGGAGATCCAACCAGTAATATACCTTTGGGTATCCGTGCTCCTAGACCTATGAATTTTTCTGGCTCTTGCAAGAATTCAACTACTTCATATAGCTCCTCTTTGGCTTCGTCTACTCCAGCTACATCGTCAAATGTCACGGTTGGCTGATCACCCGAGATCATGCGAGCCTTGCTTTTTCCGAAGGATAGAGCTTGATTGTTTGTGCCCTGAGCCTGACGTAGGATGAAATATATAAATCCAATAACAAATACTGCAGGCAAAGTGTAACTGAGAAGAGCCATTATGTTACCCCAGTCTCCGGGACGTTGTACCTCCCATTTTACAGAAGCCCTAGCCTGCTCACTTACACCTAGTGTGGCAAATTGTTCAGGGGCTGT
>DCAJ01000119.1:969-3800 GCA_002311455.1 Anaerolineales bacterium UBA1136
CTATCACGATTTTTTCTACATTTCCACGCGTAATTTGATTGGCAACTTCACTTATTGTTAGCTCTGTTTTTGGTTCTGATTGTGCACGTACTGAATATAGGATAGCTCCTAGAGCTATTACTATAAGCACGTACACTACTGAGTTTCTCATACGGGGATTTTCCACTTTTGGTCTCCGTGATTTGCCTTACAAGTTAGGTATTATACCAAGTTAGATAGTTTTTCTCGTAAGATATTTGTTAATTTACTGAAAGTAAGACTGGAGCTAGCCTCCAGTATACTCTTGTCCAAAGGGCCAGCAAACCAAGTATCAATAATACGGCAGTGGCTCCTAGAAGATATGATACCCAATCGGTTTCAGCCAAAACATTTTTCCGCTTAGGTTCTTCCGTCCATTCTTCATTACTATGTGTGTTATCAAGTATGTGTTTGTCTAGCTCCTTGTCACTCAGCACCAAATATGGTTTAGTTGCCTGTGCACCCTTGTTACGATATGTTTCCAAAACATGTCCAAGGTGTTGAGCAGTTCTATAGCGTGCAGAAGGTTCTTTAGCTAGCACTTTTGTTATGATATTTGATAGTGTCTCTGGTACTCCCTGATTCACCGTGCGTATGTCAGGTGGTTCGACATGCATATGCATGTGACCCAGTATCTGTGGCTGATCTGATTCGAATGGCAAGCTACCAGTGAGCATTTCGAATAATACTATCCCTAATGAATACACATCAGACGCTGGAGTAGCCTGCGCACCGTTTGCTTGCTCTGGGGAGAAGTAATGAGGAGTTCCAAAAATTTTAGGCATATCATCAAGAGGTTCAATTACTTTCATCAATCTTGATATACCAAAATCTGCTACTTTCAGCTGCCCGTCATCGGTAACCAGTATATTATGTGGTTTGATATCACAGTGTACTAGACCGTGCTTGTGGGCGTGACCTATACCTGCACACATCCGAATGCTGTGCTCAAGTGCTAAGTCCGTGCTAAACGGCGCGTCCAGCATAATGTGATGCTTAAGGTCATGTCCTGATACATGTTCTAGTACCATATAATGGCGTTTGCCGTCACTACCGACGTCGTAAACTGCGACTACATTTGTATGACTGAGATGGGCAACTGCTCGGGCTTCACGTAAGAATTGCTCTACTAGATTTGGGTCGGCAGCTAGGTCTTCTCTAAGCACTTTTATTGCAACCACTCTTTGAAGTAATACGTCCTTAGCTCTATAAACATTTGCCATGCCACCCATGGCTCTACGTTCAGTGAGCATGTAACGCTCATTAAGCATATTTCTTTTTTCTGAATCTACTTTATCGCTTAATGATGTGTTTTGAGGAGTCATCGTATAAAAGTATTGTACCGTATCGAGTATTGTACTGTATTAGAGTATATTTGCGGCTAAATTATCCGCAGCAACGTAATTCCATGGTGCTATAAGCATATGTGCTTGTGATATAATCTTGCAGTCCTTATTGGAGGATTGTCTAAATGAATGTGACAATGAATTTAGCTCAGATTGTGATATCAATTGCATTAATTGTTGCTATTATCTTACAAAGTAAAGGTGCTGGTCTAGGCGGTCTTACAGGTGCAACGGAGGGCAGTGTATTTCGTGCACGTAGGGGAGTCGAGAAACTTCTGTTTAATATCACGATTGGTCTAGCGATAGTATTTTTTGCTACTGCAATACTTAATGTTATGATTAATGGCTAAAGCTCACATAGCTAATAATTCTGTTTAGTACTGTTCGTGTATTTACAAGCAGTTGCATTATAAGCTAGTGCATCAATTGGTTTTGAAAGTGCTCCTACAATTTATCAGGGTGCTTTTTTCTTTTATAAGCACATTATCTTATGCCTAAGATACGTATACAGATTGTAATTGCGATAGTTGGATCGGGACTAATTGGCTTTTTATTATATACACAGTCTTTAGGATTTTTAGTTTCTATGTCTCCGGCTCCTGGCGGTACGTTTGTGGAGGGTGTAATAGGAGAGCCACGTGAGCTAAATCCTTTGATGTTCTCTAATCATGGTCCAGATCGCGATATAACAAAGTTAGTGTATGCAGGGATGATGAGGTTCGACGGCTCAGGGCAGCCGACACCTGATTTAGCTGAAAGCTGGGCAGTCACTGCTGATGGACTTTCTTATACTTTTGTGATTCGCTCAGGACTGCGTTGGCAAGATGGTGTGCCGCTTTCACTGGATGACGTAATATTCACTATTGGTCTGATGCAATCTCCAGATTATCCTGGGCCTGCCGATATTGGGGAGTTGTGGAAGCAGGTTACTGTGGCCAAGCTCAATAGTAGTACTCTTAAACTTACATTGCCTGAGCCTTATGCCCCTTTTCTTGACCATGTAACATTTCCCGTTTTACCTGCACATATGTTTTCAGGTGTGCGTTCAGCTGATCTCACGCTACATCCGGCTAATCTAAGTCCGGTAGGTTCTGGTCCGTTTCAGGTAGAGGATCTGATCTTAGTTGGGGAGGAGTCTCTGCCAGAAGTTGTACTTCTAGGTAATCCTTTCTATCACGGTGTAACTCCGATGCTGAGTAGAATTAAGGTCAAGTACTATCCCGATGAAACTTCTGCTATTGAGGCACTAGAGCAAGGTGAGGTAATGGGAGTTGGTGGACTGAGTCAAGCGGGCATAGCCTCAATACTGACTAATGATGATTTTGATATTCATTCTTCCTTGTTGCCTGAAACTAAAATGATTTTGCTTAATCAGCAAAACGAGTCTCTCAAATTTTTTAGAGAGAAAAAAGTAAGATCAGCATTACTGTTAGGTCTGAACCGCGAGCTTTTTGTAAATGAGTTCTT
>DCAJ01000035.1:0-264 GCA_002311455.1 Anaerolineales bacterium UBA1136
CGTTAATTTACGCATTGTAGGTGTATCATTTCGGAATGATAACGGATTGTACCGTCAGGATATAATCCAACGCCTGCGAGTAGGACAATACATACTGTTGATTGATTTTGACCCGCTGCGGGCGGATGTGTAGTTCGAGCAGACAAAGTGGAGGAAGTGATGCATAACAATTTAAATTGGGATGAGTTTGCCGACGCAACCATTAGACTTTTGGTGCAGCCGGAGAAAGATGATCCGGTCTTAATCATTGCGGACACATCGAAC
>DCAJ01000035.1:320-4687 GCA_002311455.1 Anaerolineales bacterium UBA1136
CGGACACATCGAACAACATAGTTTTAGCAGAATCATTTCTAGCTGCCGCAATAAGACATGGTGCCGATGCACAATTAATCATCAGGAAGCGGTACCCTGAACATACTGCAAGTTTGCCTGGTCCTATACTTTCAGATGCTATTCTTGCGAGTAAAAAAATTTTAAGTCTTTGCGGAGGAATAGTACGTGCTCCAGCAACTATTGAAGCGAGGAGTAAAGGCACTCAATTACTTTCGACTGTGGTTGAAGGAATAGAGGATTATGTAATACGGGCATTGCTGGATGTAGACTTTGCCGGCATGATAACAAATGCAAAATTGGTGGCTAAATTATGGGATGCTACGAAAAATTGTCAGGTTACTACCCCAGAAGGTACTGATGTCACATTTGAGCTTGCGCCACGCGCAAGTCTTATAGGAGATGGGGCCATTACTGAAGAGGGTGAGGTGGATTACTATCCTGGCGCCCAGGTATCCATTGCACCAGTAGAAGAGACTATTAATGGCAGAATAGTAATAGATGCCAGTGATAGTGTGAATGGAGTCGTAAATACACCTTATACATTCACTGTGGTAGATGGGATTATTACTTCTGTTGATGGAGGTAGTGAAGCGGATACCATGCGATCATGGCTAGACAGTCGTAACGATGATACGATTTACAAATTGTGCCATTTCAGCATCGGACTTAATCCTCAAGCTGGAATTTCTGGTAACATGATTGAAGATGAAAGAAAACTGACTGCGATCGATTTTGGTTTTGGATACCAGGATCCAAAATTTGGAGGCACTGTAGGTCTTAGTCCATACCATATGGACATAATGCTTTCTGCACCGACTGTCATACTAGATGGTAAAGAGATGAGTGGTGAAGGAAGCTTTAGTTCTGGGGTGGGATTTGTAGATGTTTCATAGTTGACGCACTGACAAAGGACAAGTGTCGTGGAAAAACCAATAAGAATATACAAGATATTACCTGTCGCCGAGGGTCTAAAGAATTGGGGTAAGGTGCATGAGGAGTTACTTGCTTCTATTGAACAACCCGATGTTGAAATCACCCAGGTTGATTTGCCGGACGCACCTATCATAGAGATTAAAAGTCAGTATCACACTGAACTGGTTGCCAATTTGCAGACATTAGAAGCGGTAAAAGGAGCAGAAGCTGGTTATGATGGGGTGGTAACGGGATACTTGGATGAACCAGGTGTTGCGGCGGCAAAGGAGCTGTTCACAATTCCTATAGTCGGTCAGGCAGAAGCATCTATGCATTATGCCTCCATCGTTGAAACGCGATTCTCTTTTATCAAAGGAGGAGAACATACAGGTTTGGGATGGGGAGATTTGATAGTTGATTTGGTACACAAATATGGCTTCGGATCTAAGTTGGCATCAGTGCGTCATGTCGTAGCTCGACCGCTACAATTTGCTGCTCAAAAAGATGCACTGCCGAATGCTATGCTTGAACAGGCAAGGAGAGCTATAGAAGATGATGGTGCAGACATCATCATAGGGTATGGAGGACTTGATATAATCAACTATCTGCAAGATCAATTGGGTTATCCTGTAATAAGCCCAATACTGGCTTCTGTGATGACGATAGAGTCGCTAGTGAAATTAAATTTGTCCCAAAGCAAACATGTAACTCTGAATCCAGGTTGATCATGATGGTAAACAATGAAAACGTAGATTACATGTTGCTTCATCAATCATCGATTGTAGTGGACACGCATTGTGACACCCTGGGCCGAGTGTTTGAGGGTCAACGTAGATTAGGTGAGAACTCTAAGATAGGTCAGTTTGATATACCACGGGCGATAGCTGGTGGTCTAACAGCAGAGCTAATGGCTACATTTGTTAATACTGAACGGCAAGGTTCTGGTTCACTACAAACATTTCAGTTTATTGATGTGTTTCATGAAGAGATTGATGCTTATTCGGATTTGGCAATGCATGCTACTGTGGCCGAGGACATCCTTTTAGCTAAAAAGTCTGGAAAAGTCGCACTCATATTGAGTATGGAGGGTGCTGAGGGTTTGGAAGGAGATCTTGGGGTGTTGCGTACTGCTTACCGTTTAGGATTGCGTGTGTTGGGCTTGACTTGGAACCGTAGAAATGAAGCAGCTGACGGTGTCGGTGAATTAAGAACTGGAGGAGGTCTAACAAACTTTGGCGTGGATTTAGTTAGAGAATGTAATAATCTGGGTATCGTTGTTGACATGGCACACTTATCTCCGCAATGTGTAGAAGACGTTTTAGATATAAGCGAGAGCCGGGTAGTAGTTACTCATGCCAACTGCCATGTGTTGTGGCAACATCCTCGCAATTTAACTGACAATCAATTAGAAAAAATTGCCAAGAAAGGAGGTGTTGTAGGAGTCACTGCTGTACCACCATTTCTTGGAGCTAATCCAGAACATAGTGAGTTAGACGTACTATTGGATCATTTAGACCACATGATTTCAATAATGGGTAAAGACGGAGTTGGTCTAGGAATGGATTTCGACGGGGTTGGTGATATACGAGTTGGGAATATAGAAGATGTGTCAAAGCTTCCCAATATTACTAAGGGACTTGTAGAGCGTGGATACCATAGTCAAGTAATCCAGAATATTCTCGGCGGCAATTTTATGAGAGTCTTTTCCTCAGTGTGGTAGATTGTGCATTGGAGTGTCGTTTATGATCCATCCTAACTATTTTTTGAATGGGTTGCTAACTTGCAAATGTGGTGTCATAGTTTAGCGTAGGTTTTGCTCAGTAGTCAGATGCATAAATAATATCAACAAAGAACCAAACAATAAATGAGATATTAAATATGGAATATAGGTATCTAGGAAGAACGGGTGTAAAAATTTCTCCACTTTGTATGGGGACTGCAAACTTCGCTGATCCTACTACGGAAGAAGAAGCAACAAGAATGATTGATACAGCGATGGATGCAGGTATAAATATGTTTGACAGTGGAAACAATTATGCGGATGGTGAATGTGAAAGAATCATTGGGAGAGTATTCAAGAAAAATAAACTTCGTCACCAGGCAATAATCACGACAAAGGTTCATTATCCAATGGGTACTGGTCCTAATGATCATGGTAACACACGGTTGCACATAATCAATGCTTGTAATGATTCTCTACAGAGGCTTCAAACAGATTATATAGATCTATACCAAGTTCACCGACCTTCTTCTATTGTCCCGGTTGACGAAACTTTAGGCGCTCTAACTTCATTAGTACAGCAAGGAAAAGTTAGATATATTGGATGCTCGGTACATCCGGCTTGGCAGATTATGGAAGCACTTATGGTTAGTGAATCAAAAATGTATGCTCGTTATGTGACAGAGCAGCCACCTTATAATTTACTTGATAGGCGGATTGAGAATGAAGTGGTTCCTATGTGTCAGAAGTATGGGGTTGGCATTATCCCATGGTCTCCTATGGCTATGGGTGTACTTGCTGGAAGATATGAAGATGCCGACAGATTTCCTGATGATTCTCGTGCAGCATTGAGGGGTGGTATATATTCTGAGAGGGTTACCCGGAAAGGTGTAGCAGTAGGCCGAAAGTTTATTGACCTAGCTAATGAGCACGGTATATCTCCAGCCCAATTGGCAGTACTATGGGTAAAAGATCAGCCAGGAATCACATCTCCAGTGATTGGTCCGCGCAGTGTAGAACAACTTGAGCATCTCATCCCAGTTATGGAAATGGAGTTGAGTAGTACTTTGCAGGAAAAATGTGATGAGATTGTACCGCCCGGTACTGCTGTAGCAAATTTCCATAATTCAGTATCTTGGATGAAAATGTCAATATCCTAGTTTAGAAACAAAAACATGTTATGGAAATTAGAGGAGAAACGTAGTGAGTTCTATAAGCATAGAGTTTGAAAAAGGTGGTGTCTTTGTAGCTCGTCTTTTTGAAGAAGAAGCTCCTAAGACATGCCAAATAATCAAGCAGTGTCTACCCTTCGAGTACAAATTTTATAACAGTATTGTTTCAGGTCAGGCACTTGTTACCCTTCCACCAGACCTTACAGTGGAGCCGGAAAATCAGCGTGTTGCTGGTATACCTGCAGGGACACTTTCATTCCTTGTAAAAGACGATGTTGTGTTAGTTCCAGACGAAATATATATTTCTTATGGTATTTTTATTTCAAGGGGATTGACTGTAGATATGAAGCAGCCAGTTAATGTCTTTGCCCAGATAGAAGCAGATTTAGATCAATTAGAAGTAGCATGTCGAAGAGTTCTTATGGAGGGTGCTGAGATAATACGATTCAAGAGTAATTGAGTTTATTGGTCATGTAATTAAGATGCATGTTTCTTCATATCTGTACGGGCTTATTGGTTGGTGTCTTGCCTACGGATTGCGT
>DCAJ01000002.1:0-1631 GCA_002311455.1 Anaerolineales bacterium UBA1136
GGTAGGGTAGAACGTAATATAGTTCATACTCTAGTAGAAGCAACACAATCTCATGAATTTGTTGTTTTTTTGGATAGAGATAGTAGTGAGCTTGGTCTTCCTCAGTGCGATTCTGTTTTGTACTCAGTGAATAAAACCAAGAGTTTGATTGAATGGGAGCAAGTAAGGTTAAACAGAGCAGCCCGAAAACATAAAATTGATTGTTTGCTGACGCTATCTGATCGCATACCATTAATGTTTTCTGGTCCTGTCGTAATGTATTTGTTCGAAATACCTGATCGACGACGAGAAATGTCTTTGGAAAGTAAAGGTACAGGATTTTATCAAAGAACTAGCGATAACCTTACTCGATTGGTTTTTCCAACTTCTATTAAACGTGCTAGGTTAATTGCGGTACCCTCTAAATTTACTGCCAATGAGCTGCAGACTAAGTATGGAGTGCTAGACAGGAAAATCATGGTAGTCCCAGCTGCAGTTAGTAGTAAATTTTGCCCACAGCCTAATTCTGAGGATAGGCAACAAGTGCAAAAGCATTATGGTGCTGCAGAGGGTTACATATTACATTTTTCCTCTGGAGATCCTCGGGAAAACACAGAAGTGGCTCTTCGCGCATTTTCTCTGGCTCAGATTCCTGAAAAAATTAAGATGATATTAGTGGGTGATGGTCATACAGACAATAAATCGTTACAGAGAAAGATTGATAACATGGGATTGAATGACAGAGTAATATCAGTAGGATATGTTTCAGACAGCGATCTAGTGGATTTGTATCAGACAGCAGACATATATATCGATCCATCATTATATGAGGGTTTTGGCTTGCAAATTCTTGAAGCTATGTCGTGTGGGGTTCCTGTTTTGTGTTCAAATATAACTTCATTAGCAGAAATTGTAGGCGATGCTGCTATCACTTGTAAACCTACTGATGCTGAGGCTTTTGCTGGTGGAATTGAGTACTTAGTATCCAATCCTGTGCAGGCGGACCTTATGAGAGATGCTGGCATACGACACGCATCCAATTATTCATGGAGTAAGACTGTGGCACAACTTATAGATCTTTGTGAGCATGCCATAGATTGAGGCAAATTTCTATGAGTGACATTAGTGATAGAAAGTCTGTTGCCATATTGACCGAGATAATATCTCCTTATCGTATACCTGTGTTTAATGAGTTGTCTGATAATCCTAGAATTAAGCTAGAAGTACTGTTTTTTTCTGAAACTGAAAGGCGTCGTGTCTGGCGTATTCCTTGGGAAAAAATCCGGTTTCGATATCGGGTGTTACAAGGCATTTTAGTGTCTCGACGATATCAAGGTGGGCCTATATTTTTTAATCCTACTATCCTTTATGATATATGGAAGGGAAAATATCATTCCATCATCTGTTTTGGATATCATCACCCTACAATTTGGTTAGCATTGATTGTTAGTAGATTTTCACGTACTCGTACCTTATTGTGGAGTGAGAGCACTAGTTTTGATCATCGTTCTTCCAATAGAATTATTGAGTATATAAAGCGATATTTGGTTAGCAAATTCGATGGGTTTGTGGCCGCTGGATCTTCTCAAGTGAAGTATCTACGGCATCTCGGTGCAGTGGAAGACCGTATATGGGTGGCACCTGATTCGGTT
>DCAJ01000002.1:1682-2800 GCA_002311455.1 Anaerolineales bacterium UBA1136
ATTAGGAATTACTGGACCAATTATCTTATATGTTGGGCGCCTGTTAGACGATAAGGGAATACCTGAGTTGATTGAGGCGTTTCAACAAGTTGTAAATGAACAAGATGCTACAATGTTAATTGTGGGTGATGGTCCAAACATTGATCGTTATAGGGAGATTTGTAGTAAAAGATCTATAACCTCAATCAGATTTGAAGGATTTTGTTCTCAGGAAATGCTTCCGAAATATTATGCTGTAGCGGAGTTTTTGGTGTTTCCTACTCGGAGTGATCCCTGGGGGTTGGTTTTAAACGAAGCTATGTGTGCAGGCCTTCCAGTAATATGTTCGGTAGCGGCAGGCGCTGCTGTTGAACTAGTGTACCCAGGTCACAATGGCTTGTTGCATGAACCTGGAGATGTAGAAAAAATCCGTGAACATATATTAACTCTGCTCAGAGATAATAATATGCGAAATAATATGGGATTGGCTTCTCTGGAAATAATAGAAGCGTTTCATCCTAAAAAAATGGCTCAAGGTTTTTCTGAAGCCGTATTCAATTTACCTAACAAAGCATATACAGGGAAACATGCAAAATAATGTGAGTATGCCACACAACATGCGTTGGGTTATTTTGGCTGCATTACTGCTTATAATCTTTCAATCTACACGAGCCTTGCCTGTATTCTATCTTGATGAAATGAGGTTTGATATGGCTAGTGACTATGTGTGGTACATAGGCATCAATAGTGGTGTGCTGCCTATTTCATTGCGTGTAGTACTATCTTACTCGCGATGGTTGCCATTGTTCATTCTCGGGGGTTCTGCAGTGGTATTAGCTGTTCAGCAACGTCGCATGCCACGTGCGGTTCACAGGGCAGATGCTTATATAGTTGCCTTTTTGATTTTCACAATTGTTTCTTGCTTATACTCGATCAATTCAAGTATATCTTTTATGAGAGCCATTTCTGTTATTCTGATGTATGGTGCAGTTTTTTGGGGTGTTTGGATTTATGCTGATGAGTTCGGGATAGAAGCAGTTGCTAGCATAATTATCACTGCTTCAGCGATTGTGTTCGGCCTACACATTATTAATGCTATCGTAGACCCCACAGGCTCATTTCCTTACCTGGGTAGATTT
>DCAJ01000071.1:0-1524 GCA_002311455.1 Anaerolineales bacterium UBA1136
TGAGCATAACACGCCAGGGGTCCATATAGAAACTGAGGAAGTGCCTGCTGAGGCACCTAAACTAAAGGTCCCTGAAAACACCGAAAATTCAACTTCATAGCGCTAAAATTTTTTTTAACAAAATAGCACTAAATTTTTAAAATTTAAAATAACGTGCTTATATCTAATTTAATTTCAAATAGGAGTCTGTTATTAGAAAAGTCATGTATATGAGGTGTAGTTAGGCATGTTAGATGTTTCATATATAATGGGATTTATCGGTGTAGCACTTGGAATTATGATCGGAATTTTCATTTACGCTGAAGTTGAATCAAGTATTGACTGTCCAGACGTAACATCAAATCCTGATGGTAATGCTGGGTGCTCAAAGGCTAAGGGAATTACTTGGTCAGTAATTGGAATTTTACCAATTGCAATGTTCTTTGGTTTGTTTGCATTGTTTGGCGGGTTCAACCAAATCTGATCGTCAAACCACGTATTATTTAATATAATTTAATTTCAAATACAACGAGACATAATTCAAATCATGTATATCGTGTTTTTCCTAATACTCGCTGTACTGGGGTATGGGGCATTGTTTTGGAGGGATAAGCCATTATTACTACTCCTTGGTATCATAGCCACCACAGTTCTACTTTTACTCCCATTAGACAGTAATGTTATCGTAACAACGGAATTTGACTCTACCTGGATTGGAACAGAGCAAGGAGCGTCTACAGACGTTGATCGATCAGGATCAGACGATATTATCATTTTGGCATTAGATCCAGAAGGTTGGGAATTTCAGGTGTGGTTATGGTTACATATTGCGATCTTAATCATACAAAGTGTAAGTTTCTTCGGAATAGTGATGAGAGAGGTGTGGAACTAGTTGTATCTGAATTTATTGCTATTATTCATGTGTCTGAACATAGGGCTTGGATTTATGGAGATACCAGACACACCACTCTCTATGCCAGACCATTATGGTAATTGTGGCGCACAGTACGAAGCAGCAGTAGGAGACGGTGGTATGGTACCAATTGGTGACTTGATGGATAGGGGTATAGGTAATGGTACAGCTGGTTTTAGCGATATAACCGAAGAAATGAGGCAACCTACAAACGCTACAGCTACACAGGGTGCAGGCGATCCAACAGGCGGTGGAGAGCCATTTAATCAAATTACTGAAGCAATAGAGGCTAGTTACAAAACTATGGAGACTATGAAGAATTTTGTCACTGGTGGCTATGTAATGAACGTTGTGGGCAATCTAAACCTACAATGTGACAATCAGCCAGCATTAGCCTCTATTGCTGATTGTGATTATGCATGGGGTACAGAGTCATACACTCCAATAACATATTCGTTCCCAAGCGGTGCATCAAAGACATTTCCATGTGAAAACCCAACATTCGGTGAGCCTATTTCTAGTCCAGTTTGGGATTATTTCAGGGGAGGATTTGAGGTTGCAATTACATTTTTGATAGCAACTACGTTATTCTACTTTATAACAGGACGCGGCACATTCCTCAGCAATTAGTG
>DCAJ01000071.1:1596-2360 GCA_002311455.1 Anaerolineales bacterium UBA1136
AATACTGATCTACTCAGAAGTGGAGCAGTCCATTGATTGTCCAGACAGCACAGCAAATCCCGATGGTAACGAAGCATGTCTAAGAGCAAAGTCTATAGCATGGACGGTTATTTCCATCCTACCTATTACAATGTTCTTTGCATTGTTCGCTATCTTTGGTGGATTCAGCCGAGTCGCATAATCGCGAAGGTCCATGGTACAGAGTCCCGCTTGAGACTCAATCAAGCAGTCGTGGAAGCGACTTAAAATAAACTTCCATTCTTTTTATTAAATACCCTGAAATTTAATTTCAAATAGTAGCCCAAGTATGTAATTGTATGGTGATTTATCCTGGCTGTTAATACAGTCCTGCGAGCTATAATTTCGATATTTGCTATAGGGATTAGTATGGTAGCCTTCATGCCTGCTGTTTACGAGTTGTACTATAACCAAAGTTTGTGGGATGAGGCTCCTGCTGAGGCTCTTGCTACAAGAGACAATATTTATGCAACATTTCTCAGTTTGCCATTATTCATGATCGGAGCCGTTTTCCTCTGGTCCTACATCTCAACAAGTCGGAAGGATTACGGGTATTGAGTTTGGCATGGTATCCCACGGATCTGCACCAAAAAAAAAGCTTGGGCTTATTTTAGGTCTATTTTTTATCATTTCAATTAGTTCTGTTGGTTTCGCTTACGCACAGTCAAACAACGGAACTGATACAAGTCCTCCGCCTCCAACCAATTCTACAGCACCACCACCTACTAATGCAACTGCTACGCCAG
>DCAJ01000071.1:2488-2616 GCA_002311455.1 Anaerolineales bacterium UBA1136
ACAAGTCCACCAATTAATGCAACTGACGTAGGCAATTTTGTGCCTGATACTTCGTCATTTATTATTGATATGTGGTCAAACTCTACAGGTACGTATATCAGCCTGCTTGACGGAAATGTTGTTCAAAC
>DCAJ01000122.1:0-393 GCA_002311455.1 Anaerolineales bacterium UBA1136
AACCGCAGGGTAGTGCACCCCCGACAAGCGTACGATATTATAGTCCGGCACTAATACTCCAAGTACATTTTATGTTGGGCCGAATACAACTCCAATGTGATCCAAACTACCTTGTTTGTTTAAGAGACTTTGTGGGTAACATCACAGCCAGATGTAAACTCAGTGGTGATTCGACAGATATCTTGACTTCTCTGACTAAATTTAGTCTCACTACCAAGATATCTTTGCCTTTAACCGTTTTAATAACTCCACGACAAGGGTTTTGCCAGGGATATGGCTAGCGTTATCGTTCGTATGCTCAGGAATATATGAGTAAGCTGGAGGGTCTCTATAATAGACACGATTGAATCCTGCATTATGCTGCCGTTGTGCCAAATAGTTACCTTGGTATGG
>DCAJ01000122.1:472-1079 GCA_002311455.1 Anaerolineales bacterium UBA1136
AGTGGCACATGAAATTGCTGTTGGCTATTATCCATCGTCGTTCTATTTAGACATATTACATATGAGTCAAAAATAATTCGGTAACCATTAGCCGCCGCGATACCTTCGAAAAATGGCTTATCATAAAGGAAGTATCCGTTGCCTCCCCAAAGAGCCTGTGAAATAACCAAGAAGCCACCCGGTTTACACAATCTATGCATAGTTCGATAGGCTTCTGCGATGTTGAAAACGTGCTCGCAAGAACCATGATCAGTAACTAAATCATATTTTCCATATAAGCTCGTATCAGCTATAGGATGATTCAAGTCGTGCTTGATCGCTCCGTGTTCTTCGTTTAGATCAAAACAATCGTAATGTGGCGCTCCCAACATTTTATATAGATGCTTGGCCGCACATCGAGGCTTAGACGGCCAATTATCTAGACCTGGGAAATCATACTTCTCGTAGTCTGGAAAACATGCCTGCTGAATCAAATTTCCAAAATCTTCACTTGTAACATGAATTTCCTGAGACCCCATCTCAGCAACTGAGTTTATTCTTTCAAAATACCCGTGCTGCCATAACTCCAAGGCATTTTGAATTGCGGCTAGTCCAAGTCCCATATTCA
>DCAJ01000122.1:1200-2848 GCA_002311455.1 Anaerolineales bacterium UBA1136
TACTACTAATCATACTGGATGACAATTCAGGATACATCGGTAAAGACAAGATTTCTGACTGATATTGATGCGCCACTGGAAAATCTTCTGGACGGTGTCCCAAACGTTCGTAGGCCTTGAGAAAAGGCAGAGCAACAGGATAATGAATTCCTGTCGAAATACCCGCTTGATTTAGGTGCTTCTGCAATCCTTCTCTTCGAGGTGTCCGGACGACATATAAGTGATACACATGGCTACTACCCTCTCTGACCAGTGGCGTCTGTATATAGTCGAAATCTGCTAGATGATCATCATAGTCCGCAGCGTGCTGACCACGCTGTGTATTCCATTGATGGATATAGTTGAGTTTAACGAGTAGGACTGCAGCTTGTATGCCGTCGAGACGGCTATTAATACCTTCTATCTCGTGTCTGTGTTTCTCCAAAGAGCCATGATTCGCTGTCATTCGAGCCTTGTTTGCGAGCTCCTCATCTGACGATATTAACGCCCCTGCATCACCGTAGGCACCCAGGTTCTTTCCCGGATAAAAGCTAAATGTACCTACGTCCCCAATCGTGCCAACCTTTCGCCCCTGGTACTCTGAGTAATGTGCTTGGGCACAATCTTCTATTACTGCTAAGCCATACTCTTTTGCTATCGCCATAATCGAATCCATTTCTGCCGGTTGACCATATAAGTGGACCGGGATTATCGCGTGTGTTCGATCCGTAATCTTTTCTTCTATTTTGCTCGGATCAATAGTGAAGTAATCTGGCTCGATATCAACAAACACGACACTCGCACCAACCTGAGATATTGTCTGTGAAGTAGATATCCAGCTCACTGCCGTGGTGATCACTTCATCACCTGGGCCAATATCGAGCGCTTTTAGTGCCAAATAAAGCGCATCGGTACCATTCGCACAAGATACACAATGCGGCACCTCAAAACTAAGCGCAAATTCTTCTTCAAATCGGGTGACGTACTCCCCTCTAACAAATGCAGTTTTGTCGATCACACTATGGATCGCCACATCAATTTCATCCTTTATTGAAATGTACTGTGCTGTTAAATCGACAAAAGGTACTTTCATTTAGTTTCTCATATAAAGTTTTTGTAAAAACACTGACTAAACGCATCGACTTCTGTAAGCGATGGATCTTGATTAATGAACTCACCCACTATTTCATTCAACTGGTCAATCCGAGACAAATTAAGTGCGCTGTAAGCGGCAGTAGTAAGAATGTATCTTGAAGACTCGCTTGCACCAGCTGACAACTTGTACTTGCGCAAGCCACCATATTCCACTGAAGCACCGGTGTACCCAAGATTCAGTTTTCTAATTTTCAGTTCGTTCAGATGAAATATTAGTCTATCAAGTAGGTAATTGTTTGGTCTGAGCTTTAACGAGTCCAGCCTTGAGGCTGCATATTTATAGTACGCCGTATCACCTTCAATTAACACAACGATCCCAGCAACTAGATTATCAACTCCGTCATATGCACTGATGATGAATCCTAATTCTTGTTCGATATATAGTTTGTGCAATTCAACAAAAAATTGTTTAGGCTGTGGTAACTCACGAAATTTAGCGACTCTCAAGCAAGCATGTAATTCCCAAAATGAAACCAGGTCGTCGAAATCTGTGGATATTCGGGCAGCCAACCCG
>DCAJ01000018.1:0-1878 GCA_002311455.1 Anaerolineales bacterium UBA1136
ACACGCTTAGACCTATGCCCCACCCAATCGTGCGCTTTTTCCCCCATCTATCAGAAAAAGCTATTACACCACCTTCACCAAGTAAATCAGCTAGACCTATGATTACTGTAGCTAACCCTATCGCTGTCAACGCCATACCAAACGTAACTTCCAGCCACGAAGCAAACACTACATTGAGACTTTCATTAGCACCTGCAGTAAATACCCCTAGCAGTAATCCAGCAAGCACACTGCGATTGGAGAGAACAATTTTCCAATGAGAAAACACATTAACGGATTTATCGATAGTATTGCCTTGGTTAGACAGTGTTTTCAACAGCATTACTATTGAAACAATACCTAAAATGGATAGGGCTACGAAAGGACGAGGTAAACCAATTTCTAGAGATGGTGCACGCGCAAGCATCCAACCCACCAGTGGCACACCTATTAGCATAGCACCAGCCCAGGATAGCTCAGTGATTGCTAATACACGACCTCGCTGTTCATATGGAACTCTCTCCGATATATATGCCTGATGAGCAGGCTGATACAAAATTTGTGCAACGATACCCAAAAATAAAAAGGCTACGAACATCCTGTATCCTGGCCACAATGCCATCGCGGCCAATGCTGCTGACAGCACAAACATGGCTGTGACCATGATGTTCCTCCGACCATATCGATCGGAAAGTCTTCCGAAAACGGGAGCCATAATTGCCAAGGCAGAACGTAAAGATAATAAACGAATCAAAGTTTCAATTGGCACTCCAATCCCACGACTAAAAGCCGGCAAGAATGGGTAGAGCATACGTACTGCTGTATTGATTGTGAGTCGCGCAACTATAGTAGCAAATACCTGTATACCAAATGGTGTCTTCTTATCTTTACTTATCATGTCAACATTTGAGTTCTCAAGCATCATCGTACAGGTGTGGTTGTTTACTGTGCCATTTCCATGACGTGGAAAGGATATTGTGCAATTGCGAATGAACAGGCTCCCAACCAAGCTCGCTCTGAATTTTTTCGTAACTAGCTACCAATCGAGTCGCATCTCCATGACGCCTATCAACTGGATCAACAGGAATATCGTGACTAGTCACTTCACGCGCCATTTCGATAATTTCTTGATTAGAATATCCTCTACCAGAACCCAAGTTATAAAGCAGAGTATCATTATGCTCGAGAGCAGTCGCCGCCAACAAGTGTGCCTCTGCCAAATCAGCTACATGAACATAGTCACGTATACAGGTGCCGTCTGGAGTTTGGTAATCAGTACCATATAAATTAACATGATCACGCTGCCCAAGTGCAACTTGAAGCACTCTTGGTATTAAATGAGTCTCAGGATAATGTGCTTCTCCTCGTCCGGGTAATGCACCACAAGCATTGAAATACCTTAATGCAGCGAAACGCAATCCATGAATCCTTTGATACCAGGTCAACATGCGTTCAACAATCAACTTAGTTTCACCATAGACATTTGCTGGATCAATCGGACTTTCTTCAGTAAGAGGTTGTTCGCTACTAGCGTAGACAGCCGCGGTAGAAGAAAACACAAAGCGACCACAACCGACCTCAGAAGCTAATTCAATCACATTGTGTGAGTGGGATACATTGTTACGAAAATACAGTGCGGGTTTTTCCATTGATTCACCTGCTTCAATTAAGGAAGCAAAATGGAAGACTATGTCAAAATCTGCAGATGAAAGCGCATCACGTAGAGTCGTTCGATCTCCTATGTCGCCATTAATGAACATGGCTCCGGACGGAATGGCCGCGCGATGACCACGTGAAAGATTGTCATATACAGTCACTTGGTGACCTGAGCCCAACAAAATCTCAGCAGTAACACCGCCTATATAACCAGCTCCTCCGGTCATGAAAACGTTCATTATC
>DCAJ01000018.1:1920-2761 GCA_002311455.1 Anaerolineales bacterium UBA1136
CCAACTTAGCACTCCCTGCAATCAGCTTTTTTATACCGACATCGTCAAAAGCAACAATCACCATCTCATCTCCAGACAAAGGCTTACTTTCAATAACAATACCTGACCCAAAACTATCGTGCGAAACTTTCTGACCCGAGCTAAATTGTATCTCAACAGGTAGTTGCACAACATTTGGCGAAGATTGTGACTTTATTTCATCAGTGTGGGACCAAATAGTTTGACTTCTTGATTCTTTTTTTCTCACATCTCCAGTTAGCAGTTCCACCGGCAGATCTTTCAGAAAACGTGATGGATTGTCCCGAGGCTGGTAACCATAGTGGTATACAGAAGAATGATGTTCAAGACTATACGAAAGATGAATCACCTGCTTAGCACGCGTCAGGCCAACATATAAGAGACGGCGCTCCTCTGCCATTTCTTCTGGTTCACCGAATGATCTCTTATGCGGTAGCACTCCATCATTCAATCCTACTATAAATATTAATGGGAACTCAAGACCTTTAGCCGCATGCAAAGTCATCAACGCCGGAGCACCACTACCGTCCAGTTCCACACCGAGGCTATCCACATCTGCTACTAAAGACACCTGTTCCAACACATCACCTAACTCCCTACCCTCGAAACTTAGAAAGAACTTGCGCATCTCCTCTACATTCTCCCACCTATCACCAGGGGATTCCTGTCTGGATTTGATGAATTCTTCGTAGTTAGTATCCTGTATTATCAAATCCAACAACTGTGCTACTGTTTTCCCTTTTTTTAGGAAATCCAGCCATGTTGTCAATAAGTTTCCAAATGCCACTAGTGGACGCGCAACACGAGCACCAAGAGCGTTATA
>DCAJ01000022.1:0-23570 GCA_002311455.1 Anaerolineales bacterium UBA1136
CAGCCCCCCGATATGGTGTCACAATCGGACAGTTAGTGAAAACAGCACTAAATTCACTGTAATAATTGGGGATGTGATAAGGACCTAATAAAGTGCATTGACTGTTGATTGGTACAGTCAAACCGTATGGTGCATATGCACCTGCATCATGTAAAAATTTGTCCCATACTCCAAGAACAATACCATTCCTATCTACAGCTATTTCAGCTGTGTGTATCTGGCTACGTTCCTGGGTCGTAGCGAAAAAATTTTCATATCTATCTTCGATCCATTTAATTGGACGTCCTATTTTCATAGCAGCCCATGGTATCAATACTTCTTCCTGGTAGAACATCATAATCTTAGGGCCAAATCCGCCTCCTATAAAAGGGGCGATGACACGGACCTGATTCTCTGAAAGCTGAAGCATTTCAGCTAGGCCGTTACGAATAGGTATAGGAGCCTGGGTTGTATCCCAGACTGTCAGGCGCCGAGCTCTCCTGTCCCAACTTGCCACAATACCACGGTTTTCCATAGCTGCAGCTGCTCCATGATCATAGACAAACTCGCGTTTTAGAACACACGCTGCTTTCTTTTTGGCTTCAGCATAATTGCCTTTTGTCTGCACAACATGCGCACACAGATTGGTATTTAAGTCATCATGCACAAGTGCGGAATCTCCATCCAAAGCAGTAGTTAGGTCAACAACCACAGAAAGAGGATCATAGTCGACATGTACATCCTGCAAAGCATCCTCCGCTATATATCGACTTTCAGCTAATACCATTACCAATGGTTCGCCCACAAACCTCACTTTTTCTTTTGCCAAAGGTACTTGTGTGCGCTGATTAAACACAATATTGTCTATAGGTGGAGGTGGTACCAGTAGAGGTCCAGGCTTCCAGTAGTCACCTAAATCTGCTGCAGTATATACTGCAACAACCCCTTCACGCTGTAATGCCTTGGAAATATCAATATTTACAATTCGCGCATGAGCGTACGTACTACGTACAAACGCTGCATGCAACATTTCAGGCAATTGGACATCATCAACAAATAACGCTTGGCCAGTTAACAGCTGAGGGTCTTCATTGCGTCGAATAGGTTGTCCAAAAAACTGAGTTGCTCCCATTACCTGTACCTTTCATCACTCCCTAAAAGCCACAAACCGACCCCAGCATGAAGCCAACTCCATGCCCTTTTGCACAAAACATCCGATAAAGTATCGACCACTTTCCATATCTAATAATGCTCCGCCCAAATTTTCAGCATGAACAATACCTTTAGGAAACAAGTTGAGATGCATATCTTGATAGTATTTGTCCAAAGGATACATTTCATCCCAATCTTTGCCAAACCGTTCGTTAAGTTTCTTTTCCGCTTCTTCGAAAGTTTTCGGATGAAACACTCGCTGGATAGTATTCATAGGATGTTCCATGGCCACACAATCTATACCCAGCCATTTAATCTTCTTTGTAAGACACCAATCAGCGAAATCTGGAGATGGTCCAGGATGTTTGATCATATAGCGAAACTCATTGGAGTCTGGGCTATTCCATCCATACTTGCAATAGCCAGTTTTTATAATAAGAATGTCGTTCTCATGCACATCCACAACTTCTTCTATCATCTCAGGAGTGTATACACTGGAATCACTAACCTTATTAGAAATATCAGCCACTGCTCCTGGACCAACCCAATAATCTAAAGGGGTTTCACCTATACTTCTACCACTGATACTAAAATGTTTTTCGCCATCCATGTGCGTAGCTAGATGAAAGCTGGCCCGACAATTCGCATTGTTTCGCCCCATACCAAAGTTGTGACCCCCAACACGCTTAGTGTAATCAATACTTAAGGGTATGTAATTCGCCCATTGAGGAGTCTGTACACTAAACGGTAAGGTCATATCCAACATCTCAGCAGATTCCATAGCAGCAAAGAACTTGGGTAATTCCATTCCATCAGGCGGCAATATAGCCACTGCACGTGACCAAGCTGATTCAACCTCCATAAACGGCAATGGCTGCATCATTACCCAAGCACGCTGATTGCCAATTTCATTGATTTGTCCACCAAGAGACTCAGCTAATACCATGCCTGATTTTGGCATAGTGATATGGGTTAACTCATAGTACCAATCCTGAGGAAATAGTTCATCCCAATCTTTGCCGTACGTTTCTTGTGTTTTAGCTTGTGCTTTTTCAAATTCTCGTTCATGCATATAACGCAAATTTGTATTCATAGGGTGCTCTGCACATCCGCAATCCACACCAATCAACTTTATATTCATATCCATCGCCCAATCAAAGAATTCTGGCGAAGGCCCAGGATGACGAAGATAAAACCCGAATTCTTTACTTTCTATCCCGCCTTGAGCAGAATCGTTAAGCACATCGGGTTGATCATAACCATATTTGTGGTATCCCGTATTTATTATCAAAATGTCGCCCGATTTCACTTCCACTCGACTAGTGATCATTTCTGGCGTATATAAGCTGTAGTCGGAAACATCATCCGAGATGTCTACGACTACGCCTTCACCGCATAAGTCTGTTAGCGGAATATCGGCAATAGCTCGCTCTCCAGAATGAAAAGCACGTGGGCCTACGAGATGCGTACCAGTATTATTGCTCCATTCAATCAATTGACCATTTGCACCTTGACCACCAACGAAGGAACCTGTCAGCCTCTTAAAAAACTGTATTTGCAGAGGCATCTCTCCCGGCCACGGTGGTGTAAAAATACTCATTGCCTGTGTCAGGTCAAACCATCTTGCATCAGTCATTAAGCTGACAATTTTGTCACTTTGCATCTAACTCTCCTTTGTTAACACAATGATCTCAACATCCACCATTTACACCAACCCGTAATGCTCAGCATAAAACACTAAAGCATCTTCAAATACATTCATTGGAGGTCGTACTAATCCAGCCCCTACCTGACCAACACCGGCATCCCTATGAGCAATACCGGTATTTATACGAGGAGTGATACCCAACTCTACTACTTTGCGAATATCGACTCCTACTGGTGTTCCACGGAAATTTAGTACTGGGATAGTAAAATGATTATGCTCAGATACAGTAATCTCATACATTTCCATAGTAGCGTTTACAGCATCTTGTGGTGTTCCGCTCACAAAGGCAACTATAGCAGGGGCAGAAGCCATAGCAAAACCGCCAATTCCAACTGTCTCAGTAATGGTACTGTCACCTATATCACCACTAGCATCCTCAGCAGTAAAACCCGGAAAATATAATCCGTCCGGCTGTCCAACAGGACCTGTAAACCACTTATCTCCTAAACCACTAATGCGAATCCCTAGTTCGGTCCCATTACGAGCCATAGTTGTCATCACTGTACTACCCTCGACACCATGTGCAGCGTCAGCCATAGATTTGCACGCAGCCATCACAGGATTTAACACACTAAGTGCATTGTCTGCCAGAAATTGTAGTACTTCAGATGCAACATCACTATCAATAGCAAGTTTTGCAATCATAGGAGCTAATTTCGCAGTATAAAGAATTGACCCTGCTTTATTGCGATTATGACCTTCGTCACCCATATGCAAAGCTTCAGACAACAACTGTCGAATATCTATTCCGTTTTCGCTATTGGCAAGCGCTTCTGACAAGACCGCAGCCAAAACATCGTTCATCCAACGTAGTTTTGTGATCACATCTTCGCTAAATGCTCCGTATCTGAGCACTTTTCCGTATCCTTCGTTTAGATTGCTATAGGCCACATTGCCATGAGTGGTATTCTTCACCTGATAGACTTTCATAGATGCAGTCGTAATACCAGCCATTGGACCAACACTACTGTGCTCGTGACATGGAGCGAATTCGATTTCGCCTGCTTCTACCATGCTTACTGCATCAGTCTCATTCTGGACCAGTCCTTCAAAAATTAATCCGCCTATCACAGCCCCTTGCATTGGACCAGACATTTGTTCCCACTCAACGGGAGGTCCTGCATGCAATAGCAAATTATCCTCCATATTTGGAACAACATCCCTAGCAGTAGCAATACTTGTAAGGATTGGGCGCGCAGACATCATACGTTCTACAGCTGTAGTATTTGCTTGATCAATATTGATTTTTGCCAAAATTTCCTCCTATTAGCCTTTCATCTTTGCCAACAAATTCATTAGATTCTCTTTCCCCTGCGCAGGTGGCTGCCAATCAACATGAATTGCTTCAGCACCCTGTCTGACTAAACTTTCGTAGAAAGATTCTAACCCTACATTAATGGCTGCCAATGATTGTCGAGTTTTATCTAATATCACAGGTCTTAAGCTTGCTTTTGAAGATGGATTTAATCTAAAAATAATATTACCAACATAAATTGCTGCCTTATCAGCGTTAGTTTCTATGTGAGCACCTGATTGCCTCAAAATCTTTGTTTGAGCAACAACATCTTGCGGGTCACTTTCAGTACCAACCACCAATACCACTACTTCTAGGTAACGACCAGAACGCCGTGCCAATGATTTGGCCTCAGATATGATTGGTGCTAATTCAGCCGCAGGGTTTGGGTGTGACCCATAACCAAGTACTACATCCAACAATATCACAGCAGTCTCTGGATCAGCAGCCTCTTGTTGAAAACGTCTCAAGCGCAAATCCGAATCTATCATTGGATGCAGCCGACCAACGGTAAATTCGTCCTCTCCCATATCTATAATTGTATGCTCATCACTGGATGCAGAATTATCCAACTTGTATGAAGCATCTATAGGAATATTAGAATAAATCCCTTTAGTAAATGCGCGTAAAACCAATAAAGTCTCATAAGCCAGAGTCCCACCAGAAAACAAACCGCGTATATAGCGCTGTGAGGATGCAAATTCCTTTTTAGAATCTGCCTTCAGGATAGTTGAACGGTCAAACTTGTCACATAACTCCATAGCTAACTCTGCTGTCTGACGTAGAGTAGATGCAAAAAATACATTGCCTATTCGATGAGCTGGAGGAGCATAACCCAGAAAATTCACAACCACTGGTTTTTCCAATGCATACATTAATTGCATCAACTCCAGTCCTGCATCAGAGGAAATTGGTTTAGAGGTCAATATTATAACTTTAGTATCAGTATCCCTGCTAAGCAAATCTAGAGCCTGCCTGGAGGTAATTCCTCCAATCTGATTATTTAAATCACGTCCCCCAGTGCCTATAGCATAAGTTATGCCAGACCCTAAATTATCTATAGTCACTGTTAAAGCCTGCAATCCGGTACCTGATGCTGCAACAATACCTATAGGACCAGATTTGCTCTGATTTGCAAAACCTAAACCTATTCCATTTATAACAGCAGTACCACAATCCGGACCCATGACCAATAGTCCTTTGTCTGCTGCCAATTTCTTCAACGAGATTTCATCCTGCACCGAAACGTTGTCACTATAAAGAAAAACATGTTTGCCAAAACCCAGTGCTTCACGTGCTACCTCAGCAGCATAACGTCCAGGAACAGAAACAATAACCCACTGAGTATTTGGTAGTGTTCGGACAGCCATATCCAGACTACGGGGACGAAACTCTTGATCTTCTGTTAAAGACTTACGGCTATTTAGTAGTACATCCACATGTTTAAGTGCAGCTGATGCCTGGGATGTGCTTTCAGCCTTAACTGAAATAATGAGGTCTTCTGCCACAGTAGTTTCAGAGGAATGCGGGAGTAAACCGCTATGCTTTAACACATCCTTGTTAGCCTGCGTACCCATCATTACTCCAGCATCAAGTACACCATCTAATTCAAGTATGCCTTTTTGCAACTGCATTAAAACCACTGAGTCGAAATATGTACCAGACCGTATTTCACTAGTCACGTTTGTCATATATAACCAATTAAGTCCTATATCAACGCTGCTTCTATTTGAGACGCTAGCACAAAAAGAGTCTCGTCTTCTCCAAAACGTCCAGTCAATTGCAATCCAAAGGGCAACCCATCACTATTCTTGCCAGAGGGCATTCCTATAGTAGGTAGACCACTATGAGTCCAAGGTAAATTCATGACTGGATCACCAGTACTGTCCAACCCATTAGGCGCTACTCCAGGAGCCGAAGGAGAAATCCACAAATCTATCTGATTCAAATCCATCAATGCAATTAACTCCTCCCGCAATCTAGTCCGACCTTCAAGAGCCATATTTAAATCATGGTTCGAAACCAACTGACCCTGTAATATCAATTCGGCAGTTTTAGGATGATATTTGTTAGTATAACTTGCAAACCAGTCCTTATGAACATTTGCTGCCTCGGCTGCCACTATTAAATTATGTCTGACAAATATATCTTCAAAATCGGGCATTGTAGGGACTGATTTTATTTCAAATCCAGCATTAGTAAGACGATGACAAGTAGCACGAAATTGCGAATCCCCTTCATTAGACACATTATCCAGATAAACACCTTCTGGAACACCTAAAACTGTATGTGAATCTCCTTTTGTATCTATTGTTTTTAAATTCCACGACTCGACCAACTGTGTAGCTGCACATGCAGCGGTAGCAACATCAGGAGCAAAAGTACCAACATGATCTACTGAAGGAGATAGAGGTATCACTCCAGACCGCGAAATACGATCATAGGTGGGCTTGTATCCAATCACTCCACAAAAAGCAGCGGGGCGAGTAATTGAGCCAATAGTCTGTGTGCCTAATGATAGAAGGCATAACCCCGAGCTTACAGCAGCTGCTGATCCGCTACTGGACCCACCCGGAGTACATAAGACATTATGTGGGTTCCTTGTAGGACCAGGTGCAAAGTAAGCAAACTCGGTGGTAATCGTCTTACCTATTACTAGAGCCCCTGCCTTCTTTAGAAGCATCACACTCTCAGCTTCAGTGCCTTGTAAAACATTTGCAGGAACATGACTACCAGCACTAGTAGTATGGCCATCCGCATGAAATATGTCTTTTACTCCTACCATTAAGCCAAAAAGAGGAGGGCGCTTTTTAGGATCTGGATACTGTTCAAATAATGCTCTAGCTTCAAAATGCAATCGTTTAAAACGCCCTGGCTCAGGGATAAAAGCAAATATTTCCTGCTCTTTAGATGTAAAGTGATTTTCCAATTGTTCCAAATAATCCAGAAAATCGGTAAGGCTACCATTCTTGAAACTTGATAACGACGTATTTCTTAGCAAAGACGACATTACGAGTCACGCTCCACATACAATTTCACAGCAGCTACTATGTGCTGATAACCAGTACATCTGCACAAATTTCCAGATATAGCAGCACGAATTTCTTCTTCTGATGGACGAGGGTTCTCCTCCAGAAAAGGAATGAGACTCATCAAAATACCAGGAGTACAAAATCCACATTGCAAGCCATGTGCTTCACGAAACGATTCTTGAAGGGGGTGCAGATCGTTTTCGCTAGCTGACATACCTTCTACTGTAGTTATTTGCTGCCCATGTGCTTGTACTGCAAACATCAAGCACGATCTAACAGATCTTCCATTTAATATAACAGTACACGCCCCACAGACCCCATGTTCGCAACCCACATGCGTGCCTGTCAAACCAAGCTCATGACGTATAAAATCACTTAGTAACATCCGTGCTTCTACATCAGATGTATAGTCTTCACCATTAATAGTAGTGTTTATTGAATGATTATCACTCATGTTTGTTTGGCCCGTCCAAATGCTAATTTCAATGCTCGCTTAGTTAGTATGCGAGCTAGATGCCTCTGGTAATTCACAGTGGCATGTAAACTACCCATCGGCATAATCTCCTCTTCTGAAGCTTTGATAGCAACTTCCATTATCAGTTCGTTTGATTGCATTTCTCCAACTAGCAAATCAGCAGACTGCTTTGCATCCAGTGGTGCATCTGACAGATTCAAATATACCAGACGTGCCTTCCTGCAAATATGGTTGCTGTCTAACGTTATCACTGCTGCTATGCCAGCCATAGCATAATCTCCCGGACGACGAGAAACTTCGAGAAATGCCCAGCCGGTGCAGGGTTCAAGAAAAGGCATCTCTATTTCAACCAATATCTCACTCGAATCAATAGCAGTTTCAAAATACCCTCTGAAAAAGTCTTCGCTATTAATCCAATGAGATCCATTTGTAGATTGGACACGAAATCTGGAATCCATAGCTAAAGCAACCACTGGAAGCTCGGCGGCTGGATCAGCGTGAGCTATATTTCCACCTACAGTACCTCTATTACGTATCTGAGGGTGGGCAATATAGGGAAGAGCTTCATGTAATAAAGAAACTCTATCAGCTATTACAACATCACCCTCAACCTCATTGAGCCGAGTCATAGCACCAAGCTGTAAGACTTTACCATCTTTGGTGGATATATAAGAAAGTTCCGCAAGTAAGTTCAAATCAAGCAGTACAGCAGGTTGCATGATACGAAAGTTCATAGCTGGAATTAAACTCTGGCCACCTGCTAGAATTCTCGCTTCATCACCATATTGCGCTTTTAGCCGCAATGCTTCTTCTAATGATTCAGGTGCGTAATATTTAAAACTTGCTGGTTTCATCTATGTTTTGGTCATCTAAGTAATTTCTAGAGACATTGTATAATGCCATACTAATGCAATTTATCACACAATCCCGAATATGATTTATTTTACTGTAGGGATTTGCGATTATATCATTAACAGCGTAGCCATTAATCAGAGTATATATCCTGTGATTTGTAACGAGGAATAGGATGAATGCAGCTAATAATCTACTTGAAGATGTACGTGTAATTGATTTAACACGAGTGTTAGCCGGACCATATTGCACGATGATGTTAGGCGATTTAGGAGCCGATATAATAAAGATAGAGGTTCCCGGTAGAGGTGATGACACTCGCCATTGGGGACCTCCATTTACTAAAGGTGGAGAATCTGCGTATTATCTAAGTGCCAATCGTAACAAACGCAGTCTCACATTGAATCTAAAATCAGAGCAGGGATTAGAAATCCTCAAAAAACTGATTGCTAAAGGTGATGTGCTTGTAGAAAATTTCAAGACTGGAACACTATCTCGCTGGGGATTAGATTACGATACTTTACAACAAATTCGGCCTGGATTGATCTATTGTACAGTCACTGGATACGGTTACACAGGCCCCTACAGATATCGCCCAGGTTATGACCTAATAGTACAGGCTACAGGCGGATTCATGAGTATTACTGGACCAGAAAATGGTGATCCAAGCAGAGCAGGAGTTGCAATTGCTGACATAAGCACTGGGATGTTTGCAGCAAATGCCATACTTGCGGCACTATATTCACGCGAGCGAACTGGTGATGGACAACGTATAGATATGTCGCTACTTGACTGTCAAGTAGCTCTATTATCTTATGCGGCTACCAATTACTTTGTTTCGGGATCCATCACTGAAAGATTGGGTAATGCCCATCCAAATATCGTGCCTTACCAATCATTTAAGGCGCGAGACATTCACTTTGTTCTAGCGATCGGAAATGATAAACAGTGGGAAACATTTTGCAAAGTTGTTAACAGAAATGAGTTGATCAATGATGATAAATTCTCAACAAATGCAGCTCGTGTCACTAATCGAAAATTATTAGTAGGCAAATTGAACAGATTGTTTACAACACAGAATGCAAAATACTGGGTGGATATATTTGATGAGGTTGGTTTAGCATCTGGTCCAATTAATGAAATGGACAAAGTATTTGAAAACGAGCAGGTAAAGTCACGCGAAATGTATATTGAGTTACCTCATCCTATAGACAACAAAGTATCGATACTTAATTCTCCAATTAAGATTCCCACAGCTCCCGCCACAATACATAAGGCACCACCAACTCTTGGAGAACACACTGAAGAAATACTTCAGGAGATGATTGGAATTGATGGCGATACTATTGCTAAACTTAGGGATAAGGGAGTATTGTGATTAAAGAGACACACCTACAAGCGCCTCAATACTATCTAGACCTAGCTTCTCCAATTCTTTGACAATCCCTAGTTTAATTTGGCGTATAAGCCCAGGACCACGATAAATTAGACCAGTATACACTTGCACCAAACTAGCTCCAGATCGAATCTTTTCCAAAGCAGCCGAAGCATTATCAATACCACCGACGCCAATAATTGGAAGCTCTCCCCGAGTCTGCCTGTAAATATGTTGGATAACCTTGTTGGATCTATCATGTAATGGTCTACCACTAAGACCACCTATCTTAACATATCTTGAATCACGTAGTCCAGCACGACTAAGACTAGTATTGGTTGCTATCAAACCCGACACGCCACGCCCGACGACAACATCTAACAAATCATCAAGTGCCGACATAGAAATATCAGGGCTAATTTTTACCAGAAGGGGCGTATCATTGCATTCCTTCGAATGCAACTCCATCAGAGGCAACAAAAAACTATCCAGTAGATCGCGTCCTTCCAAAGACCGTAATCCAGGCGTATTAGGTGAACTTATGTTTATAACAAGATAGTCGACTAAGCATTGAAATTTAGTAATCATCTTGCTATAGTCAGAAGCTGCTTGGTCCAAAGGAGTATCGCTCCCCTTACCAATGTTTGCACCTAAACGGATACTCCTATCTAATTCAAGCCTTGGAGCCACTTTTTCCATACCATGGTTTGGAAATCCCATACGGTTTATCAAAGCATTATCTTCTGGCAGCCGAAATATACGAGGCCGCTGATTTCCATACTGAGCCTTCGGTGTGATTGTACCCACCTCTACGTGGCCAGCACCCAGAGAAGCAAGTCCATCTATCGCTATGGCGTTTTTGTCATAACCTGCTGCGACACCTACCGGATTATCAAATCGTAAACCAAAAACTCTCGTAGCAAGTCGTGAATCATTATAGTAAAACAAATTGGTTAACCAGCGGCGCACTGGCCCCATTTTTGGGGCTACAGCCAGTAAACGGATAGATATATTGTGAGCAATTTCGGGATCCAACTTAAATAAGATATGGCGCAGTGTACTATATCCAGACTGCTGCATAACAATATCCTATGAAGGTGCAGACAAATAGTTCATTACAGCACTATATTGGTCTAGGTCAATTGAATCCGATGATTTCCATTCATCCAGTAACTCTAGAATCGTAAATGCAGAGTGTAAACTATATCCATGAGATGCCAATACTTCCTCGGCACCTTGTTCTCGATCTATAAGCACAACTACATCTCTAACCAGTAATCCACCCACCTTTAGTATGTTAATAGTTTCAAACTTACTTTCCCCAGTAGTTACCAAATCGTCCAAAACTACCGCAGTGTTCCCAACTTCGAAAACACCTTCAATCTCAACTCCTGTACCGTAATCTTTCACCTCTCGCCTAGGATATATCAATGGGACATCGGTAGCCAAAGCCACAGCAGTACCAATTGGCAGTGCCGCATATGGTATAGCAGCTATACAATCAAATTCTAAATCCGCCATCATCGCACCTAGAACATCAGCAACTCTACGAAGTACATGAGGAAAAGATGAGAGACGGCGCAGGTCAATATAGAATGGGGATTGCTTACCAGATTTAAGGGTAAATTCTCCGAAACGGATGCACCCTGACTCAAGAAGACCATCACCGATTCCATTAGGGAAATGTTTCCGTCTGCTTTGATTAGATAAGTGACGCTCAGAATTTATAGCATCACGCAATTCCGCAGCAGCTTTACCTGAATCAATGGAAGATGCTATTGAACGCGAAACACTAATTAATATACCCATACCATCTTCTCTCAATCCAGCACGCATAACAGCAGTCAAATCACCTCCTTGCATACCCACTCCTGGGCAGAGAAACCATGAAGTCGGGGCGACTTTACGAACAATCTCGACAGCGCAAGGGTCAGTGGCACCAACAACAAGTCCAAGGTTATTATACTGAGTCCAATTCTGTGCCTGCCTGGCAACATGTACGTATAGATGCTCTCCGTTGCTCTTCAAGACTTGGAGGTCGTTAGAACCAGCATTTGAAGTTTTGCACAACACAAATACACCTAAATCAGGACGTTCAACAAAAGGTATGATTGAATCAGATCCTAAATAAGGACTATACGTCACTGCATCAGCTTTCAAATACTGAAAAACAGACCTTGCATATGCCTCTGCTGTACTAGCAATATCCCCACGCTTCGCATCTAGAATGACAGGTATACCATCTGGTACACTGAGAATTACCTCACGTAAAGCAGATATGCCCTCAGCACCAAATGCCTCAAAGAACGCGCTATTTGGTTTGAAAGCACATGCATACTCCGCACATTTTTCAATTATCCTAATGCAATAATCTCTAGCCGATATAGGAGAAGGCTGCACTAGGAGTTCAGGATGAGGATCTAATCCAACACATAGTAATGAGTTAGCTTCTTTAGACCTAGTCTCCAAGTAGTCAAAAAAAGCCTTCATTACACTTTGCCAAACACCAATGCTAGCAAAGCCATGCGAACAAACATGCCATATTCCATCTGCCTAAAGTAGGCAGCACGTGGATCATGATCCACTTCCCTACTAATCTCATCCACTCGTGGCAGTGGATGCATGACAATCATACGATTCTTTGCCATATTCATAGTGTCATTATTAACCACGTAACTCTCCTTAACTTCCTCGTATGCGGATTGATCTTCAAACCGCTCCCGTTGTACACGAGTCACATATAGCACATCGGTGTCAGGCATGACTGAAGCAAGCTCCACATGCTTACAAGGTTTCATACCATTTTCAACGAGATCAGCAACTAAATCAGACGGAGCCCTAAGCAGATCTGGAGCGACAAAGTGCAGCTTGACATCGTATAGAGCTAAAAGTTTCGCCAATGAGTGGATTGTACGACCATATCTCAAGTCACCAAGCATAGTAACGGTAAGACCATCGAGACCACCTAGTTCCTCGACAATAGTGAACATATCCAAAAGAGCCTGTGTAGGATGTTCCCCTATTCCATCTCCAGCATTGATTATAGGTTTCTGGCACACCTGTGCAGCAATATTAGCAGACCCCTGTTCAGGATGCCGCAATACAATTGCATCTGCGTAAGATTCCATAGTCCGTATAGTATCACGCAGCTCTTCACCTTTAGACACAGATGAAAAAGTTACATTGTTTATCTGTATAATGTTTCCACCCAGACGCTGTACTGCTGCTGCAAAAGATGAGGACGTTCGTGTTGAAGGTTCATAAAATAGATTAGCGAGAACCTTGCCTTTTAACAAATCTAACGACCCATCTCTCTCTACTATATTGCGCATATCACGAGCTACATCAAAAATAATATTGAGGTCCTGACGTCTGAATTGCTTAACTGAAATAATATCCATCCCATAAAAGCGAGATTTGCCATTGCCTTGGATGGTATCTTTTTTCTCAAAGTTGCTAGGATGTTCCGAGTACTCTAACATTATTTGATGCTCTAACCCAGAAAATATGTGAGCGCTTGTTTATTATATAATGTGTTAGCTGAGAAGTAGTCAATAAATGGGAATAGAATCATGGCGTTCAAATCACTGATAACAAAACCATTATAAACAACTCGTCTGTAACAAAAGATATAAGATAAGTTGCTACATACATGTAATATTCAGGTCATATTTTATAATTAATGTTCAAGACAGTATACTGGCCTATGATGTATGTTGGTAGGTTCATAGACCACGTGTGAAAACTGATTATAGGTAAAAGATTATTCATCCACAATTAGGATAATTACTTTACGAAACTCTTGTTCAAAACGACAGTTCGGGTCTAGCAAAATCTATTCTATCTGCCCTGTTGAGCAACCTGTACCATATTGGCTAACTGATTGGAAAAATAGTATTACAATTGATTCACGTATCTCCCATTCCCAACACATCCTAGCACTTCACCATTAGAATATACTACTTTAGATCTTAGCGAGACTTTATTCACGCACCCATGCAACTTTATTCCCTCAAAGGGGCTCCAACCACAGCGTGAATGAAATCCTGATGCATTTACTTCCCATTTCTTGTTCATATCTACTTCTATCCATGTTTCTGGCTGAGGCGCCAATCTAAAAATCCTGGCAGGATTGATATGCATAAGTTCAACCAAAAGGTCCATGGTCAATCTGCCTCCTCGTACAGCACCAAGCATCAAAGCCAATCCTGTTTCCAGACCTGGGAAACCCGGCGGCGGATTTTGACTGTCCTTTTCTTGTAATGTATGAGGAGCATGATCAGTAGCAATACAATCAACAACACCATCAGCAATCCCCTGCCATAAAGCATTCTGGTCCGACTGAGTATTCAATCGGGGACTAACTACATAACGTCCTCTTACAATCGGGTCAATATCAGCATCGGTCATGAAAAGATGGTGAGGGGTTACTTCGCAGGTGACTGGCAATCCTCGCTCCCGAGCAGCTCTAATCAAATCAATTTCCTCTTTTCGACTAACATGACAAATATGAACTGAGCGGCGATGTAACATTGCTAACATTAGCACAACCGCAGCCATATATCCTTCGGCATGACAAAGTAAGGGTCGATTGTCAGGCCAGACAGCCATATGAGCATTGATACTATGTAAACCATCTAATCTTAGATCACCAAAAGTGTCATTCAAGTAAAGTTTCAAGCCAGAAACTTTTTTCGACAATTTGGAAACAGAAGCAGTATTAGTGCTGCTACCACCAGCATATACTCCATAATCACAACGCGCTTTCTCTCGTGCAGCAGATATTATGGACTCAAATCTATCAGGGTCTGTAACAGGTGGCGATGTATTTGGCATAGCTAACACACAGGTATATCCTCCAGCTATAGCACTAGCCGTACCACTATCCCAGTCCTCCTTATAGGTATGACCTGGATCCCGTAAGTGCACATGTGGATCTATCAATCCAGGCAACCTCATAAAAGACATGATTTAATCACCAGAAAGTGAAAAACTATTAAAAAGAGAGCCTACTGGCTCTTATACCACTTGCAAGATTGTCAAACAGTAGTATTAGATTATTCATAGGTTGCATTTTAGAGATAATCAATTAACAGTCAAGCTACTACATAAATCATAAATTGGATTACAATCAGTATTCATAAGAATTGTCTAACATCTCCATGACATGCATCACAGGAATTGGGCTATTAATAAAACGGAGATGAGATTCAATTTGTGTTATACAACCAATGTTACTAGTTACTAAACCATTGGCACCAGTTTCCACAACCTTAGTCGCCTTACGAGCTCCTAACTGCTCCGCAATTTCTGGCTGTTCAAGATTATAAATACCTGCCGACCCACAACACATCTCCCCGTCAGAAAGATTTACAATCTCAACTTCAGGAACCTGCCGCAGCAGGCGACGTGGTGCATCTCTTACACCCTGCGCGTGTGACAAATGACAAGCATCATGGTACGCAATCTTCTTCAGACTTATTGGACCAGGTAAATGAGAAAGGCCTAGCTCATCCAAGAAAACAGCTACATCCTGAACACGTTCAGCAAAAGCCCCTGCCATTTTGAGTTCATTAGTATTGCCGAACAACATTTTATATTCACTAATACCTGAGCCACACCCAGCAGCAGTGGTAAGTATCGCATCTACATCGTTAGGAAAAACCCGCAAATTTCTTAATGCTAACTTTCTAGATTTCTCAAGCAACCCAGAGTGCAATGTCAACGCTCCGCAACAACCCTGTCCACTCGGTATCACCACCTCAACTCCATTCTTAGTAAGCACTCGCACGGTGGCTTCATTTATCCCTGGAGCTAGCACGGACTGAACACATCCTTGCAATAGAGCCACACGTGCACGCTTCTTACCTATAGCAGGAACAATGTCTGGGATATGCTCAGAAGCCGGTATATCTGATGGTAGCAACTCAAGGATTAAAGCCAGTTTTTTAGGCAGCAGTGATTTTAGTGGCCGTGCTAACATTCCAAGCATCACAGCTGCACGAAAACGTGCTGGATAAGGCATAATTTCTAGAATGGCTTGTCTCAACCACTTGTCCAATATATTACTATTAGTCCTGCTGTCACTAGCATAAGCACGAAACAAGATAAGCAAATCTCCATAGGGTACTGACGGAGGACATGCCGTTATACAAGCCATACAACCCAGGCAGCGGTCCACGAAGGGTTGTGCCTCTTGTACAGATATGGTTCCCTCTAATGCGTTTTTCATCAACAATATGCGGCCGCGCGGCGAATCCATTTCCTGCCCAAGCACCTGATATGTCGGACAAGCAGGCAAACAAAAACCACAGTGTACACATGACTCCACTGCATTTGCCATGACACTGCCATTGGGACCTAGACGTTCAATAGGAATTTTATGCTGCATTACAGTGGTAAGAATCTCCCTTCAGTATCAAGAGCTTTTTTGACTTTATCAGCAAAACCTGTAATAACCGAGGATGTACCTAGCCAGGGTGTGCCTGATTCACCTATAAGTAATAAGCCTCCTAAACCTAGCTCAGACAAAAGTGTATCTATATCTTCAATCGTTCCGGACCATCCAATCCAAGCAATGTTGCCACCCACACTATATCTACGGTGCAACTGGCTATCAGCAAGACATGTATCTAATTGAGGTATTAGATCAGGTGTAATCGGAACTTTGATCAACGAACAATCATGGGGTAACCACAAAAATTCCTTTAGCTGTTCCCACAAATTTAATTCCTCGTCTCCTAGTATGATGCTGGCACCATCCCTATAGTCTGATAAGCGTGCTAACCTATTGTTCAATGTAGTAGACAATCCTCCAAGCCGTGCTCTCACAATCCCAGCAGGTTCCAAGTCAAGAGCAAACAAGTCAATTGGAGTCCGCGTCATTTCTTTCACAAAAGCTACAGCATCATAGATGCAACCACAATCCCATTCGACAGTACCAAAGCTATTCATTTTAGGAAAAACCTTCAAGGTTATTTCAGAGATAATTCCAAATCTTCCCAAACTACCTATCATTAGTTTCGGAAAATCAAATCCAGCTACATTTTTCACCACCCGAGCACCGCCACTCAGCATTTCTCCATTACCTGATACCCACTTTATACCCAAAATAAAGTCACGAGCACCACCAAATCGGTAACGACCAGGTCCACTTAAACCGGTTGCTAAAGTACCTCCTATAGTAGAACCAATCTTAGCCATCGGTGGATCAAATGGCATCCATTGCCCATTTTCTGCTAGCATCTCGATTATATTTACGAGCGGTGTGCCCGCTAGAGCAGTGAAAGTAAATTCCTCCGGTCGATATTCTACTATGCCTGACAGATTAGAAAGATCTATTACAGTCTCAGTACCGGACGAACTAGACAACGCGGTTTTCGTACCACCACCACGTATCAATATGGCAGTCGATGCTGTATTTACAGCTTCCTGTACCTCTTTTACCGATTTAGGTTGCAACACTTGCTAAAACTTACCTTTAACAAACCAGAGATATATTGTAAAGGAACTTGTACACATCATATACCAGGCATCCGATCTACAGGAAACATCTTGCCAGAATTTGCAATACCATGTGGATCCAATTCATTAGTCAACTTTAACATTTGATTGATATCCTGATCCGAAAACATATCTGTCATAAAATGACGCTTTTCCATACCCACCCCATGCTCTCCAGTAATTGCACCACCACGCCTAACACACATCTTGACAATCTCACCTGCGAGAGCTTCAGCTTTCTCTAGCATTCCTTCCTCCCTATTATCAAATAGAACATTAGGGTGAAGATTACCATCTCCAGCATGAAACACATTAGCCACCCTTACTCCGTATTTCTCACTTAGAGAATCTATCTCAGCCAATGCTGCACCAAGCTGATTACGTGGTACTACCCCGTCCTGCACAATGTATGCTGGACTAATCTTACCAAGTGCACCGAAAGCTCCTTTCCTGCCTTTCCATATTAAATCGCGTTCTAGTTGATTCCTAGCACTTCTGACATTATATGCACCTGATTTGTTGATGATTTCTTGTAAATTAACAAACTCTTCTTCTACTTCAGATAACTCACCCTCTAACTCTACAATTAGTACCGCTCCAGCATCAATTGGATATCCAGCATTAACTGATTCTTCTACTGCTTGTATAGTGAGATTGTCCATTATTTCCATAGCACCTGGCAATAGACCGGAAGCAATAATTGCTGCGACAGCATCTCCAGCAAGCTCCATGCTAGGATAAGCAGCCAGTACGGTTCTATATGCTTCGGGAATAGGTAACAAACGTAATGTAATCTCTAATGCTATGCCAAACAGCCCCTCGGATCCTACGAACAATCCAACCAAATCAGGTCCCACATTCTCGAGACTAGGTCCACCTAGTTCCACTACATTTCCATCAGGCAATACTGCCTTGATTCCCATTACATGGTTGCTAGTCATACCATACTTAAGACAATGTGCACCGCCTGCATTAAATGCCACGTTGCCTCCAATAGTACAAACAGCCTGGCTAGAAGGATCAGGAGCATAATAGAGACCATAAGGATAGGCTGCATCCGACACGTTCTTATTAATTACGCCTGATTCCACCACTGCTATACGCTGTTCTGCATCCAATTCAAGTATACGGTTTATACGATTCAAACCAATTACAATCCCATCAGTATTTGGCAGTGAGCCTCCTGAAAGACTAGTGCCACTACCTCGAGGAACAAAAGGAACACTATACCTATGACATAAGCGCACTATATCAATTACCTCAGATTGATGCTCTGGAAGCACAACTGCCCGTGGAAGCGCCTTGAAAGCCGTCAGTCCATCTGATTCGTATGGTATTAATTCAGCCTTGGAGGTTAAAAGCTGGTTCCCTGGAAACATTCCCTTAAGTTCATCAACAAAAGTGCTAAGCATTTGTATTACACTAATTCCCTCTATATTGAATTGATATTATCTCTGCCATCACGGCAAGAGCTATCTCCTGCGGAGAGCGCCCTCCAATATCTAATCCAATTGGTGCAAACAATCGATCAACATCTTTTTGTTTGAGACCTACTTCAAGAAGACGTTTCCGTCTTAACATATTAGTATTTTGACTACCAAGAGCCCCAACATAAAATACCTGGCTAGGCAATGCCATTGCTAATGCTAGGTCATCTATCTTTGGATCATGAGTTAATACTGCGACTGCAGTGGAATTATTCAAATCAAGCTCGCTTAAAGCAATATCCGGCCATGAATGAAGAAGCACATCAACATCAGGAAAACGCTCTATGCTTCCAAATGAACGGCGCGGGTCAATTACTATCGTACGATACCCAATCATCTTTGCCATTTTTGACAATGGTATAGCAATATGCACGCCGCCGACCAATATTAGTGTTGGAGGAGCAGATGCAACCTCAACGAATATTTCGATGTTATCCCCTAATTTGGTTATTCGCGAAGCACCTTGCTGTAGTGCATCACTAGCCATAATCAAAGCATCAGGATTCAATTCGAAGTTAAGACTACCTGCTTGGTCACCATTGTCGGAAATGAACATCTGACGGCCAAGTAAATTTTCGGAACCGCCTATTATAGTGAATGTCACACTAGCTTCGTTGTTTGAGGACCGAATAGCCCGGAATATATCTACATTTAGCAATTGTACGAATACACATATTGTGCCACCACATGCTAGGCCCACATCCCATGCTGTCTCATCCGTAATTCCAAACTCTAAGAAATTAGGTTGACCCGAATTAAAAACTTGTTTTGCAGCTTCCGCGACAGCACCTTCAACACAACCTCCACTTACTGACCCACACATTTTTCCACTAGCAGTAAGTGCCATCTTCGCTCCAACGGCACGCGGAGCTGATCCCCAAGTGCTCACCACTGTAGCTAGCACTACATCTTGTCCATCGGATATCCAACGATCTAATTCAAGTATTATATCTCTCACAAAATCACCTCAACACAAAAAAGGTAAAAGGTCAGGATTAAATCCTGACTTCCATTTTCCTACAAGTACTCATATCTATGATCTGAGGCGAGTGTCCACAACCATAAATAAAACTCAGTAAGTCTGATGATCTAATAGTAGTAGTAGCTGTATTCTTTAAGGGATGAAAGTTCAACAATTCGTGTCCAAAAACATTGCTATCCAGCACTACATTGACACGCCTTTCGTGGTCATTAATTAGTGCAAATGGTGTGACTGCACCAGCCTTTACGCCAAGTACTTCCTCCAATAAATTTTCCCGGCAGAAAGAAAGATGCCTGGATCCTATCATGTGCCGTAACTGTTTTAAATCTACCACGGTGTCTTCCAAAGTCACCAGCAACCATAATTTCTTAGATTTATCCTTCAAAAAGAGGTTCTTACAATGACCACCATCAATGTCACCACGTATAGCTCTACTTTGGGCTACTGTAAACACTGCTCTATGCTCATGCGTAGTCACAGATATGTCCAACTCACGCAATCTACTATACAGATCGGCCTTTGTCGCTACCACAGCACCTTTAGACAGAAGTACTTACAAGTAGTAAACCACATCATAGTATTATTTAATAAGGATAGCCTGCCTGTCTTCAGTGCCAAGATCAACTTTGTACCATATCACGAATATGTTCTACTACCTCTGGGTTTGCTAGAGTTGTTATATCACCAACATCGGTTGCGTTAGAAATCGAAGCAAGAACTCGCCTCATTATTTTTCCTGAACGCGTTTTAGGCATATCCGGCACAATCCATACATTCTTAGGTCTAGCTATCTTTCCGATTTCAGTTTCAATCGCAAGTACTACTGCTTTCTCCAGATCCTTACTTTCTCTCACTCCAGGTTGGAGTGAAACGTATACATCAGGCACTTTACCTTTCAAATCATCTGTTACCGGAACAACAGCTGCTTCTGCCAGATCTGAAATAGTCATACAGGCTGATTCAAGCTCTTTGGTACCAAGCCTATGACCGGCAACATTGATAACATCATCAACTCGACCCAATATACGATAATACCCATCAGAACTCTGCGTAGCAGCATCGCCGGGAAAATACGGCCAGTCACGCCAATCCTTACTTTGCGAGTCCTTACAGTACTTCTCATAGTAAGTTTTAATATAGCGGTTACGATCTCCCCATATAGTTTGAAACCCACCTGGCCACGGATTCTGAATGCAAATATTGCCAGCTATACCACTACCTTCAGCTACTGTATTTCCATCTTCATCATAAATCACAGGGTGTATTCCAGGCATAGCTGGTCCAGCACTGCCTGGCTTCATAGAATGGATAGCAGGCATTGTACTGCATAGGAATCCTCCGGTCTCAGTCTGCCACCATGTATCCACAATAGCGGCTTTACCCTTGCCAATGACGTCATAGTACCAACGCCACACCTCTGGCTCTATTGGCTCACCCACCGTGGTCATATGCTTAAACTCGAAATTATATTTTTTGGGTTCTTCAGGTCCAAATTTACGTAACATACGCACCGTAGTAGGTGCTGTATGGAAAATGTTAACACCTAAACGCTCCGCTATACGCCACGGCCGACCAGCATCTGGAAACGTTGGCACACCTTCATAAATAACGCTGGTAGCGGCTAGTGCCAATGGCCCATAAACAATATATGAGTGTCCAGTAATCCAGCCAATATCTGCCATACACCAGTACACATCTTCTGGATGTATGTCCTGCACATATTTTGAAGTGCCAGCTACATAGGTAAGATAACCACCAATGCTATGTTGACATCCCTTAGGTCTACCTGTAGTACCACTGGTATACATCAAGAATAGAGGCGCATCTGCATCCAACTCTACAGGTTCAACTCTAACACCACGAAATTCAGGTAAATGTTCATCCATAAAGAAATCACGTCCGGGCTTCATAGGAGCCTCAGATTGATATGTGTCTGGGTAACGCCTCCAGACCAACACCTTCTCCACAATCTGTCCAGCCTCACTTACAACTTTAACTGCCTCATCAGCCTTGACCTTATGATCCAACATTTTCCCATTACGATAATAACCATCAGTAGTGATAAGGACTGAACTACCTGAATCAGCAATCCTTTCACCACAAGCCTTACCACTAAATCCGCCGAAAACCACTGAGTGAATAACACCCAGACGAGCGCAGGCAAGCATCACAACAGGAAGATCAGTAGACATTGGCATATGAATAGTTACACGATCACCTGTTTTGAGTCCTGCAAAATCACGCAAAAGAGCAGCTGTTTCATTTACCCGAACGTAAAGCTCTTGGTATGTAATGACCTCATGCGGCTCATGCTCAAGTTCAGGCACAAATACAATGGCGGCTTTATTGCGATTTGAATCCAGATGACGATCTATACAATTGTAGCTGGCATTAATTTTTCCTCCCACGAACCATTTCCAGCAAGGAGCATCACTAGCGTCGAATGTTGTATCCCATCTCCTATACCAACTCAATAACTCGGCATATTCGTGAAAACAGTCAGGAAAATTATTCAGTCCGAAACGATCATATATCCCTTTGTCTGTCATGTTAGCTTGTGCTACGAAGTCTTCGCTAGGATGAAAGTACTGTTCTTCTTGCCAGTGAACGGCAATTTGTGCTTCCGTTACCTTTCCCGGTTCTTTATGGTTCATGGTTGTGATCCTCTTTTCGAATTAATAGTACTAATTAATAATGCCATGAAAGTGTCAATCTACTTTAGCACAACGGTAACAAATTGCAAATATACATATAAATCTAATCCTTTGTTAGCAACACTTTGAAGCGAAGATTTTGACTCGGTAACATAATCTGGGAAAATAGTGTGCGATATGTTATTATCACTCACGTAATACATACAGACCAATATTAGTACGCTATTTTGTCAGATATGGGAAACCTCAGTATTGATTATAAAATTCTATTCGACACTCAGGGATATTGCAGGCAAGAGAATAGTTAAATTCGATATTCCGCAAGGAACTACAATTCAACAATTAGTCACTGAAATTGTAGAGTGTTATCCTATGATGCGTAGAGATTTACTAGATGACCATGGGAAAATATATGGCCATGTTCACATATTTGTTGATGGGCGTGATGTGCCATTTATTAGTGATAACAGGTCTGAGGTAATATCCAACGACAGTATAGTAGATATTTTTCACGCAATAGGGGGTGGTAATTATAATATTTGAATTATATTCTGTTTCGCAGAAGACTATGAAGATGGCAAGATTTGTTCAGAAACGAGCCGCAACTCTCTTGAGATCATAGTCAAACTTCTTGCTGTCTTGACACAATCATGAAGAGCCAGCCGGGCACTGAACTTTTTCCAACACGATGAAAATATATTCCTGAATAAACAATTCATGCAATTCAGTAACCGAATAGCCTCTTACATCTATTATATTATTTTCCGTTGATTCTTTATCTGCGTTGACCAAATATGCCCATCTATACTTTCCATCATATTTATCTCTTGTAAGACCCCTGCGTAAATTCACGTCCAAGTCTTTGATCCAAGTTACAATCAAATCAGGGCAGAGCGAAAGCACGTAGTCAGCATCATATTTGTTGTGTCCTACTTCAAAAAATGTAGGTTGAATGCGCGCTATATGCCTATCATTTAGACCAAGCATATCAATAGTCCGGAGTCCGGAGTAATAGGGTATTTTTCCAGCAGCGTCAGATGCTAACAACTTTCCTTGATAACGATCCCCAAGGTATCT
>DCAJ01000022.1:23664-28131 GCA_002311455.1 Anaerolineales bacterium UBA1136
CCATACGTCCTTAGTTCTGGTCCAATGTGTCTGAAGAACATTACAATTCCTAGAGGGTAAAGTACTACAAGAAATCGTTCGACAAAATGATCAGCTCCTATATAGATCCAATATATAAGCCAAATCGGCATGAAAACTGTATCGAAACCATACAATGGTCTTTTCTCACCTTGACCAACCCGGATATAGCTAGTAATTAATTGAACGCTAGCAAAAATGAAGGCCAACAAATACACAAACAGGCCTTCATTCATCGCAATACCCCAAAGTTGACGAATAGCAAAAATAATACGTTCAATCAAAGGACCAGAGACCTTTGCATAATAAGTATTGGGAAGCAGGTCTCCATAGTAACTCAGTCGCCAGGCCGAATACACGGCAATAGTTCCAATTAAAGTAATAGAAGCCCAGAACGCAGCTTTATAACGTCCTCTAATCAGAACATAAGCAATTGCGATAGCAGCAACAATAAATCCATCTGCTCTGGACATAGTTACTACAACTATTAGAACGTTCAGCATTGCTAATTTACGAGAATGATCTACTGCAATCTGTTCAACAGTAACCAGAATCAATAATGTAACAAGAACAACTAGAGCTGTTTCCATTCCTGACGCTACCCATAACCACAAAGGAGGAGTAAGAGCAAACATGAGTGAGGCCAGCGACCCATTGGTATCCCCGAAACGATCATATGCATAGCGCGCAAACACATATAAGGCAGCTAAAGTAAGAGCAATATTCAAAATAACAGAGATAAGATAAACATGATTTGCTGCGCCCAAGACAAATACGGGCGTCAGCATTAAAACATATAGAAAATTTGAATATCCCTCGACCTTATCACCCGGGTTAAACACTAGCCCATGTCCTTCCGAAAAATTCTTGGCATATCGATAGGAAATGTAGGCATCATCAGTGCCCCAGGCATCTCCACTCCAGTCATAATGAAAATAGCCTAGATAAGCATGGGCAGTAGAGCCTAACACTAATAATATGGCAGAGACATGTACCAACCAATAACGATTAATTGGCAAAAACAGAGACTTAGAATTCATTTGCAATAAGTCCAAACATGGACAAGCATATTAGGTAACATCAGTTCATTACAAATGCTTCCAAATACATTCCTGAGCAGCTTCATTTTTCAATACGTGACACTACACAATCAAAAAATTCACCCATAAGTTTTTTGGTCACACCTGGAGCAAAACGCATAGCTAGGCTTGCAATTCGTCCCATAATCTGAACATTAGCCTCCCAATGCAGTTCAGTTACATTGGTCTCTACTTCACTAAGTGTCATTATGCCCTCTATTTCTGCAGCACTACCAGGCGCATTGCCGCGAGCACGCATTTTTGCACGATTAGGCACATCTAGTTCTATCCATTCAACATCCATTGCAAAACTCACTTTAACTGCTCCAAGAGCAACACCAATATCTGTGCGGAACCGCTTGTAGGGAACAACAACTTCCACCTCTTTAACTCCTGGCGCACATTGACTGACCATATGTGGATCAGTCAGAAACTCCCAGACCGTATCCTGTTTTGCGTTAATAGTCACACTACCATCAAATTTCATTACTACCTCCAATGATATCCTAAAAAGGAATCAAGAATATACTTAGAAATACATTATTCTACCCCACATGTATAAGCAACACTGTATAACCAAATCTGTTAATGAAAATATAACGAAAATAATCTATAATCACTAAAACTATAACGATAGTAGAAGGAGAGTATCTGAATGAACGTTGCAAATCTTGTAAGTGTATTGGCCAGTATATCTTGGCTATTACTAATCGGGAGTATTCTATACGCTGGCGCCAATGTAGCCCGCGGAGGAACTGTAAAATCATTTGCCAGTCTAGTGTTAGGAACTTTAGCTCTTGCCCTTGTGCTCTCTACCGTCAGCCAAGGTTTGGTGTTCATCCAACCAGAAGCACGTGCGGTGGTTATCAGTGCTCTACAGCAAACAGGAATTCGAAGCCAGGTGCTGCAGCCCGGATTGCGCTTCGTGACACCGTTCTTTGAAGATGTGATTGTGTACCCAATAGCAAAGCAGACGTACACCATGTCTGGAGGGGTAGCTGAAGGTCAACTTAGCGGTGATGACTCTATCGTAGCACGTACCCTTGATGGTCAGGAAGTACGTATAGATGCTTCAGTAATATTTGCAATAGATCCAACAGAAGTAGTGAATCTGCACATAGAATGGCAGAATCGTTACATTGATGGATTAATTCGTCCACAACTTCGTGGTATTGCACGTGACTCAGCGGCCCGATTCGGTGCTCAAGAAATATACAGCGTCAGGCGTGATGAACTTTCAACGGAGATTGAAGACGCACTGCGTATTGTTTTAGAGAAAAATGGTCTACGCCTAGATAACTTCATCCTAAGGAATATCAGCTTCACTACAGAATATTCTGCTGTGATTGAGCAGAAACAGATAGCCGAACAAGAAGTACAGCGTCTGGCCTTTGTAGTACAACAACGAATACAAGAGGCTGAGCAACTGCGCCAAAAATCTCAAGGTGAAGCTGATGCTGCTGTTATTGCATCAGAAGGTAAAGCTAAGGCAGTACTGATTGAGGCAAATGCCCAAGCAGAGGCACTACGTATGCTTGGTGAAGCTCTTAAAACAAGTCCCGATCTTCTACAATATACCTACGTACAGGAGCTAGCCGAGGACGTGAAAGTCATGCTATTGCCAGCCAACAGCCCCTATCTCTTCAACCTACCTGAACTTGAAGGCTTAGGAGGCACCGACTAAAACTAACACTTGGATATAAAACAAAAAAAGGGCCTCACATACAGGCCCTTTTTTTGTTTTAACCAGCGGAGAGGGTGGGATTCGAACCCACGGTGACCGTTAGGCCACAACGCTTTTCGAGAGCGCCCCGATCGTCCACTCCGGCACCTCTCCTAAAGGTAGCGATTATAACAGTTGCTTACAGTGTTAATTAGCTCTCACTCGATACTAGCAACCAGTACTCTCAATATTTCTTTTCCATATTTTTTTCTTCGCCATGGACCCAGATCATCGATCAACTCTAGTTCTTTATGATTGGTCGGATTTTGTACGGCCAAATCCCACAACACGTCTCGAGCAATAATTACATCTGAAGCAACCCCTCGCCTCCTAGCACATATCTTACGCCACTCTCTTAGAGACTCATATCTAAGAGTTATCAATGGATCAGTTCTTGAGAGCTTTGGTCTAGATGGATGCTTGGAAACGATACCCCGATTAATTGCCGTGAGTACACCTTTTTGATAGCGTCCTATCTGGCCTGCCGTCATGCCTTTTATGGTACTTAGTTCTTTAGCATTGCGAGGACAATGTTTAGCCATATCCAGAAGTGTAGCATCACCAATGATTCGAAAAGTAGGCAAATCCCGCATTGAAGCAATCTTATCGCGATACTTATAGAGCTCACACAATACTGCACTATTTTTTCCGCTAAGTTTACGAGCTCCACTGATTTTCCAGAAATCATTCTCTAGCTTACATTCAGATTTATTGCGAACTTTACGTATACTAGCTTTAGATATACGTTCAAATTCTTCATGTACCTCAGACCATTGTCGCCGCTTTCGAAGATTAAATGCCAGGTAATCACGTAGCCTTAATAGATAGTGGGTATCTAATTGCGCATAAAATAATTGATTATCGGTCAGTGGTCTTTTAGCCCAATCAGCACGTTGAAACTTCTTGTTGACCGGTACTGAATAATGCTTCGATAAAATTGCAGCCAGACCCACTCGCTCCCAACCAAGAGCTCGCGCGGCTACCATAGTATCGAAAATACCATTTACCTTCCAGCCAAAGTCGCGCCATAGACAAATCAGATCATACTCTGCTGCATGGAATACCTTCTCTATACGCTTATTAGCGAACACCGGTTGCAATATAGCGAGATTGCCAATAGCAATGGGATCTACGATGAAATCTTCTTCACGAGTAGAAAATTGAATCAGACATATTCTCTCTTTGTAGGCATGTAAAGAGTTGGATTCAGTATCTACTGCTATAGTGGGATGCTGACTTAATTGACTAACAACATCATGCAAGCCATCATATGTTGACACCAACTGGGCTGGATTAATGTTATGCATATCTTCTAGAATTATGAATATATTCAGCTAATTGTCAACAACAATATTGACAATCAATAATCTTTGTGCTAAATTGTGCAATCTATGGTGAGAGGAGTAAATGCGATATGACAACAGCCAGCGTAGCTACCCCAGCGGCCCCCCTTAAACGTAGAGAATTCCTTTACTATGTGTGGGGTGCCTCGATTGCCCTGTTCATGGCAGAGATGGGTGGTGCGTTGATATGGTTTGCATTACCCCTGTTTAAGGAAGGGGAGTTTGGAGGCGTAATTACGTTGCCTATCTCCGACCTGCCCACAGCTGATTCAGGCCCTAAGGATTTACCTGATGTACGCATCTG
>DCAJ01000022.1:28173-30617 GCA_002311455.1 Anaerolineales bacterium UBA1136
GGGACGCCTTGGTGACAACCGCCAACCAGGTGAATACACTGTAAATGGTGGAGTGCGAGCACTATACAAAATATGCGTACATTTAGGATGCCTGTATAAATGGGTGCCAACTAATGATCGTTTTGAGTGTCCATGTCATGGATCAAAATATCTGGCAACAGGGGCTCGTATAGACGGGCCGGCAACACGAAACTTAGACTCATTCCCAATCGAATTTGTGGATGATGCTGGAAATGTAATTGCACAGAGTAGTACCATAGGAACTGGAAAATCAGAGGAAGGTGGTGCTCTTGAAATACCTTCGGGAGCTGTCGCGCTACAAATCGACACTGGTCAGCGTGTTAAAGGTGCACCAAACACTCAACCAGGCGGTGGAATGTAGTGTCATCATATCTTATCCGCTGGTCACAGGAGAACTAATATATGTCTCACTTCCGAATACATGCGCCTATTCTTGACGACATTAAGTCCGATGGATTAGTACCTACTCTAATAGCAAAAACTGACGAAGTAGTCACTCGTCTGACCGCCGGGTTAAATGTAGAAGAAATACGCTCCGTTTTACGCGGAGATCCTCCTAAACGACCAAATCCGCGTACCAAGCCACATGTCGATGGTTTTTGGATGCATATGCGTCCAACATATTTCCACCAAAAGGTCATGGCTCTATATCCCACATTTCGGCTGGGATGGCTCTCAGTATACTTCCTAGTCTTTGAGACTATCACCGGTTTGGTGCTAATGTTATGGTACACACCATCACCATTAAGAGCTTTCGAGGACATGCAAAATATCATCAGCGGTGTACCTTTTGGTTTGATGATGAGAGATTTGCATCGTTTAGGTGCAGAATTTATGGTCATGGTAGTACTACTCCATATGTTACGAACTTTCATCACAGGTAGTTACAAAAAACCGCGACAATTCACCTGGTTCACTGGTGGTGTACTGCTGCTATTAACTTTGTTTCTTTCTTTCTCTGGATACCTACTTCCATGGGACCAACTTTCCCTATGGGCTGTAACGATTGGTGCCTCAATGGCTGAGGCCACCCCAGTAATTGGCCGTGAAGTCAATCTGCTGGTACGTGGAGGTCCAGATTTCGGAGCCAATGGTCTGTTACGTTTTTACCTGCTCCACGTCTTCGCCCTTCCACTAATAATTTTTATATTCTTGGGGGTTCATTACTACAAGGTAATCATTCACGGACATTCTCTACCTCCAAAAGAAGAGAAGATTGGTGAAGATACAGCTCAGAAGGTACCCATGGAGAAACGTAGTTACTTCTTACCTGATGTACTTACTAAGGAAATATATTGGGTAGTTATGTGGACGGCACTTCTCATTCTGATGGTTACTGTAGGAAACTGGCATGCGCCACTAGAGCCTCATGCTGATTCGCAGGTCACTCCGCTGCATACCACTGCTCCCTGGTATTTTCTATGGCTACAAGGTATGTTGAAATTAGGGGACAAAGTTTTTTGGGGTGTTATCGCCCCCGGTATCCTAGTAAACATTGTGTTTGTGATTCCATATTTAGAAGTAGGGCCAAGTCGTAGATACGCACACAGACGTGTAGGGCTTACACTAGCTGCGGTTACTATAGTTGCTTTCTCCGCTTTAACTTATATGGGCACTCCATACTACGCGGTTTCGTCATCCCCAGATCAAGAGGTAGTAGCAGCACTGATTCCTCAAACTCATCCCGGACCACTGCGTACTGCCGTATATGAAGAGCTAGTACCGGGAGAGTACTCGGCAGAAGCATGGAATTCTGCACCTACAGAGGGTCTGCGTGAAATAATGGACATTTTTAACCACGAAATAAACAAGTACGGCAGTGATTTACCAGGTGCAGAAGGAATAATGAATATAGTAGACTGGCAAGTTGGGTTGAAGAAAATCACTATTAGCGTAGTTTGGAACAACGGAGAAGACACCTTTACCCAAAATGTCTATGTACATGAAGATTCAAAACATGAGCAGTAGCATATGATTTGGCGAACTGTTGTTGGTACTTTAGCTACATTTGTTACAACTATTGTTGTGGCCTTCTGGCTAATCAATGAACCAGCTCGCATGAAAGAAGCTGAAGACGGATTTACAGGAAGATCTATGGAGGCTGGTGCAGCAATCTTTGAAAACAATTGCACGCGCTGCCACGGTCCAGCCGGACAAGGATTGCCAGGTCTGGCACCGGCCATTAACGCTTCAACGCTATTTGATGGTACTAGGCTTGCCGAAGTGGGCTGGGCAGGAAGTCTGCATGATTTCGTTTATGCCACAATATCTGGAGGACGCCCCATAGCTTCTGCGGGAACAACCTGGCCACAACGAATGCCAACTTGGAGCACAGAATATGGAGGACCACTGCGACAGGACCAAGTACGTGATGTCACAGCGTTTGTGTTAAATTGGGGAAGAGCATACGAAGAAGGTGTTAC
>DCAJ01000022.1:30676-37490 GCA_002311455.1 Anaerolineales bacterium UBA1136
GAAGAAGGTGTTACTGTATTGCAATCACCTGAAATGCCGACAGCAGCTATGGATTCTATAGAATCAGTTGGCATAGATATCACCACACCAGAACTGCCCCCAGGCAATCCCGACGACGGTGAAGCCCTAACAGTTTCACTAGGTTGCACAGCATGTCACATTCAGACAGAGGTCGGACCAGCATGGCTGGCTGAAAATAACCCTGAAGGCAAGGGGGTTGGCACCAGAGCTGGTGAGCGCATCCTTGTTTCCGATTACACTGGCGCCGCGACTACGGCCGAGCAATACCTGCGTGAATCAATAGTTCGCACCAACGACTATGTGGTCGAGGGATATGAACCTGATATTATGGTCGCGACATATGGAGAGCAACTGACTAAACAGAACTTATCAGACATCATTTCACATCTAATGACTCTGAAATAAGTAGTTTCCCCCAAGCTCATAGTTATCATTAATTGATGATCGGCATAATATATTTAAATTTTTGTTGGTCTTTTATTACATGTTATTAACAGTATTAAGTTAAAGTTACATTCTAATAATATAAAAGGTACAAAAACCTTGTGTTCATCAGGTACAATTAAGTAACTTATATATTATGACTTCATACAATAACACTACAGCACAATCAAATTATCAGCGCAGGAAATTTCTGTTAGGTGGTTTCTTGATATTGAGCGCAATCATATATCTTATTGTCAGCACGACTCAAAGCACCAGTAGATACTATTACACAGTGGATGAGCTAGTAATCGAGCAAACAGCTGCTATAGGAGAGAACGTCCGCATCTCCGGAGCAGTAATAGGAGATTCGATTCGCTATGACGCAGATGATTTAAAATTGGATTTCACAGTGGCGCATGTTCCTGGTGACTCAGATGAGATTGTGGCTAAGGGTGGTCTTGCTAGAGTACTGCATGAAGCTATCGCAAACCCAAACCAATCACGCCTTAGTGTATCCTACCAAGGTCCAATGCCTGACTTGCTGAGAGACGAGGCCCAAGCAATTATGGATGGGCATTTGAACGAAGATAATGTTTTCGTGGCTGACACACTACTACTAAAATGCCCAACAAAATACGAAGACGAATTACCAGGTCAGACCAACAATTGACAGGTACTAGTAGTTACTAGAAAACCTGTATGAACTACTTCTTCAATGATTGTTAACCTTGGATATACTGCGCTGCTGCTAGCATTAATATGCTCGCTTTATTCCATAGTATCAGCCAGAGTATATATAAATACTAACAGATATCAGTGGGTTGACTCAGCACGTAATGCAGTAATAGCTGTCTGGTTTCTTCTTACATTGGCATGTCTTAGCCTTGTCTACCTTCTAACTAACGAACATTTTGAGATCGAATATGTGGCTAGTGTATCGAGCCGAGCAATGCCTTGGTACCTAAAAGCAACTGCACTTTGGGGAGGACAAGCTGGAAGTTTGCTATTCTGGTCTTGGTTAATGTCAACTTACACTGGAGTAGTAATGCTACGAGACTGGAGTAAAGAGCGTGACATGCAGCCCTATATAATCACTGCAAGCATGCTTACTCTTGCTTTCTTTATTAGCTTGAATGCGTTTGTAGAAAACCCATTTAATGTACTCTGGATTGACTCCTTTGGCAATATCACTGCCTCCGTAATGAGACCAAATGCAAATCTCATGTTCACTCCAAAAGATGGGGCAGGATTGAATCCTCTCCTGCGTCATCCTGGAATGATTATTCATCCTCCAATGCTTTATCTCGGTTTCGTAGGTTTTATAATCCCCTACAGTTTCGCCATAGGTGCACTTGCGGTTGGACGCACCGATAGTGTCTGGATACGAGCGACACGTCGCTGGACTCTTGTTGCATGGCTATTTCTATCTCTAGGACTTTTGTTGGGTGGTCGTTGGGCTTACGATGTGCTGGGATGGGGTGGTTACTGGGGATGGGACCCAGTAGAGATAGCTGCTCTTATGCCTTGGTTAACTGGAACAGCCTTTTTACATTCTGTAATTATCCAAGAAAAACATGGCATGTTTAAACGGTGGAATATGATATTAATAATACTGACTTATGCATTGGTGATTTTTGGGACATTTCTTACCAGATCGGGGGTATTATCCTCTGTTCATGCCTTTGCCCAAAGTTCAATAGGTCCTCTGTTTTTTATGTTCATAACGATCACATTTACTATTTCATTAGTACTACTGTTTCGTGGTTGGGAAACTCTAGGCTCCAGTAAAACCCTTACAAGTTGGCTATCGCGCGAAGGATTGTTCCTGCTCAATAATTTGCTTTTCATGGGAATATTAGTCGCTTGCTTTTGGGGAGTAATCTATCCACTGATATCGGAAATAATAACAGGACAAAAAGTCACCGTAGGACCGCCGTTTTATGAGCGCACCACCGGACCACAATTCGCCGCATTATTGTTCCTGATGGGAATAGTACCTTTAGTAGCATGGCGTATCACCACTGTAAATAGGCTGGGTCACCTAATATGGAAGCCAACAATAATATCTTTAGTAGTACCCATAATTTCTATGATTTCAGGAGTAATGAATTTTGCAGCCTTACTAAGCCTCTGGCTAGCAAGCCTAGTGTTTTGTGTAACCATATACGAGTTCTATCGCGGAGCTATCGCGCGAAGCAAATCTAGCGGTAATAATTTTTACGTTGCGCTGTGGCTCCTGATATCTAGAAATCGTCGCCGTTATGGAGGATATATAGTTCACCTCGGGGTCGTATTTATGGCAGTTGGAATTATTGGGGTTGAAATGTTCCAGACTGAAACCCAAGGCACTTTAGCTCTTGGCGAACGAATGCACTTAGGTGAATACTCATTAGTTTACAGAGATTTGACAGAATTTTCGGCAAACGATGGACGTGTTGTAACACGGGCAACACTAACAGTGTACAAGAACAACAAAGCTATTGGTAAATTAGAACCGCAACGTGATTATTACAAAGATAGCATGCAGAGAATGACTATTCCGGATATTTACAGCACCTTGGAAGGAGATCTATACGTTTTACTAATTGACTGGAAGCCTGTTGGCCTTCAACAGGCCACTTTTAAGGTCTATCTTAATCCTCTGATTAACTGGATATGGATAGGTGGATTTGGCTTCATACTTGGCACATTGGTAGCTACCTGGCCTGACCAGCGTGATAGAGACATACTAACAAACAATAAATCATTCGCACAGCCCTTATGAATGACATATGACCAAACATTATGTCCCAGCATTTAAGTTGTAAAAGGATTAGGCTCAGTACATGGTAAAAACATGGGTCACGAGACAATTCTTGTTTAGTATGTTTGTAACATGTATGTTGTTTGGCAGCCTTGGTAATGTTTTAGCTCAAGACAACAGTCCAACTGACGACGAGGTTAACGCAATTAGCAAGCAATTGTACTGCCCAGTATGTGAAAGTATTCCTCTAGACGCATGCGGTACTCAAGCATGTATTCAATGGCGAGATACTATACGCGAAAAGCTATCTGCCGGATGGTCTGAGGAAGAAATAAAGCAGTATTTTTCCAACCAATACGGTGTACGAGTGCTAGCAGAACCGCCAATTAAGGGGTTCAATAAACTTCTGTGGTATCTACCACCATTCAGTCTTCTAATAGGCTCATTGCTCGTGATACGATTGCTGGCTAAGACGCGCACAAACTTAAATACGCTGGATAGCGGAATATCTAATATAGACAATGCAGACCGTTATGTAGACAGGATAGAGAACGAGCTCAAACAATGGGAATGAGCAGGATCAATTCAACAAAAACCAGTCCCTCTTATAGTATTATCCGACATGCAAAAGATAAATTGGGGCAGATTGCTGTATGGACATTGCTTGCAACATTGTTAGTTTTTCTTGCAATTAAGTTGTTCCAATCGAGTCTCGGTCCAGTTAGATCAGGAACACCACCTGACTTCACGCTGACAACTTTCAGTGGCCAAACATATACTCTCTCAGAACTCAAAGGACAAATTGTAATCGTCAATTTCTGGGCTTCCTGGTGCGATCCATGCAAAGCAGAAGCTGCTGACCTGGAGATGATATGGCACGACTACAAGGATAGAGATGTGTTATTGTTAGGTATAGATTACGCAGATACCAAAGACGAAGCTCTAACTTATTTGAGTACATGGAACATTACTTACCCAAATGGTCCAGATGTTGGCACAAGAATCTCGCAATCATATCGCATAAGGGGAGTGCCAGAGACATACATTGTGACACAGGATGGGTTGCTCGCTAAATCATTCATAGGACCGACCAGCTACGAAAACATAGCGGTTATTTTGGAAGCACTACTAGACAAATAATTCAACCATGGATTTACTTTTTCTCATACTTAATCTTACATTGATTATTATAGTAATACTGTTTGTGATTAAACCATTCTTTGTATCTGAGAGCCCAACGGTAGATACACTTAGCAGCAGGTACGATTTGCAAGAAAGACACACTAGGTTAATTGAATCTTTGTACGATCTTGATCTTGATCATAGTACAGGCAAAGTCACCGATGCGGATTACGCAACTGTTCGTAGAGACATCATAGGCGAAGGCATTGATATACTTCATCAAATAGATGATGCGGAACACATTGATTCTTAAAGAGGTAAGACCGAAAATCCGAAACATCAACAGATATGATTAATATCAAGTCTGTTTCCAAATCTTTTGATATGAAACCAGTGCTAAGAGACATAACTTTAGACATAGCACCTGGAGAATTTACTGCACTGGTTGGTCCCAACGGATCAGGCAAAACCACTCTATTACGTATAATAGCTACATTGCTACGCCCCAATACCGGCCAAGTGACCGTAGCTGGACTTAATCTAGATACTAGAGCCCATGCAGTACGTCAGCTGCTTGGAGTAGTCGCCCACCAAACTCTACTTTATGACAACTTGACTGCACATGAAAACCTGCTTTTTTATGCACGCCTATACAACATCAGTGATTACGCGGAGCGTATAAGTATGGTGCTCAATAAGGTAGATTTAACTGACTGGAAAGACACATTAGTACGTACATTCTCACATGGAATGCAACAAAGATTATCAATCGCAAGAGCCATACTACATAAGCCTAGGGTGATTCTATTCGATGAGCCGCACACCGGCCTAGATCAAAAAGCCTCTATCAGATTAGATGAAATTCTTCAGTCGACAGCGGCGTCAGGCAATACCGTGCTGATGATTACACATGATTTAAAACATGCTTTATCATTAAGTGACAAAGTAGCTGTTCTCCACAAGGGTCAAATAGCATATCATGGGCGCACTACCGATCTGTCAATTGATGCATTCGCAAATCAATACCATGAAATCATTAACGCATAATAGCAACGATCACCTTCCAAAAACAGGTCAGTATTGGCGAGTAGTAAAAACAATCGTCTGGAAAGATCTGAACATTGAAATACGGCAGAAAACTCTCGTCAGCGCGCTGTTGATTTTCTCTTTCATGGTAACACTTATTTTTACCTTTGCTCTAGAGTTGGATAAATCTACTAGAGAGAACGTTGCTATTGGTGTGCTCTGGGTAACTTTTGTGTTCTCATCTACGTTAGGTCTGAATCAAACATTTGCTTATGAAAAAGACCGAGGCTCGCTAGAAGGTATGCTTCTGTCACCAATTGACTATACCGCTATATTTATTGGCAAATTCATTAGTACGTATATTTTCGTGGTAATAGTAGAAATAATAGTTATTCCTATGTTTTACATTCTATATGGTATCCCATTATTTTCTCCAGTATTCTTACTCATAGTATTACTTGGATCCTTCGGATACACTTTAGTAGGAACTTTATTGGCAACCATAGCAATGAGAACACGGGCACGCGAAATCATGCTACCAATTCTACTGTTCCCTGTATCAATGCCAATAGTAATAGCAGCTGTACAATGCAGCAACGCAATAATATCTGGAGCTAATTGGGGTCAGTTCTCCAGTGCCTTTAATATAGTGGTAGTTTACGATATAATATTTCTCGGGGTAGCAATAATGACGTTTGATTACCTAATACAGGAGTAAACAAGACTAATATGCTAAAACCAAATCCGCGGTTACAAGTTTTGACAGCTAGTTCGTTAATACTAATTGCCCTTTCTACATACATGGTGCTAATTTATGCGCCTCGCGAGATAATTATGGGTGAAGTACAGCGTATATTCTATTATCATGTATCGTCTGGTTGGATAGGTGCCCTGGCGTTTTTCGTGACACTCATTACTAGCATCATATATTTAGCAACCCAAAACGAGAGATATGATCACGTAGCTATGTCTTCAGCAGAAATCGGAGTGGTATTCACCACAATGAACATTGTAAGTGGATCTATCTGGGCAAGACCTGTATGGAACACTTGGTGGACCTGGGACCCACGATTGACAACTGCTACAGTCATGTGGCTACTATATATTGCATATCTATTTCTACACGCAGGCCTAGAAGGCCATGATCGTCGACGACATATTACTGCTGTTTACGGCATAGTTGCATTTGTCAGCGTTCCACTCACCTTCATGGCAATACGTATCTGGCGGACAATTCACCCAGTAATTATTGGAAGTGTTGATCCAGATGCTGAAGGTCAATTTGACATGACTACGAAAATGACTACAACATTACTGTTTACTGTATCAACATTTACAGTATTGTATTTTGCAATTCTATGGCATAGAGTAAGGATTCAATCATTGTTGGAACACATGTCCAAGCTAAAATATCAAATGTACAATAATTAAGAGAGGTATAGATGCTACTAATAGATTCGCCAGCCGACACTTCTT
>DCAJ01000089.1:0-206 GCA_002311455.1 Anaerolineales bacterium UBA1136
CATATTTTGCGGTATATAAGGATACTTCTAGTGGTGTACCACTACCTCGTTGATATCCTACGAATGCCAACTTCCGACCTTCCGGAGCCCAGGCAGGATAGAAATAAGCAACACTATCCACTATATCATCACCTACACCCGATTGTTCGGTAATCATAAAAACATCTTGGCCCGCCTGATTCATAGTATAGTGTATGTTGCTATCC
>DCAJ01000089.1:270-1788 GCA_002311455.1 Anaerolineales bacterium UBA1136
ACACTATACGTCCTGATTTTCGTTCAAATGTGACCAATAGGGGACTTTGCGGCATACGCAGTCCCTGACAACTAACCATAAATAACACAGCAATCAGTCCTGAAAAATGACCTTTATATATTTTCATTTACCTGTCCCTCCATCACATCATCCGTAATACGATGTCTAAAACGATACTAACGTGATAAAAACACGATTGAGGCAATCCCGAAGCCAATACCAACAAGTTTTGTGCTAGTAATTGGTTCGCTATAGATAAGAAATGACAAAGTAACTGAAACGATGACACCCAAACCTACTATAGGGAATATGATACTCCCCTGGCCACCCTGTCTGAAGGCGACCAAAGTCGCCAGCGTGGCAACACCAGCAAAAATACCACTCACCAATCCAAAACTTGCCAATTTACCTGTTAATTCAAAGGGGTGCCGTTGCACGATGTGAATCACGACAGCAAACATAACAAACGATATTGCCTGTACTATCATGTAGCTAGGACTATATCCTTGATTCACTCCAGCTACTTTTGAGAAAAATGCCGTAATTCCCCCACATACTAGGGCCAGTATTGCTAACAACATAGGTGTATTCATTTCAATATATCTCCGCACTTCGATTTGCCTTGTTACCAACTAGTCTGCTGTCATATCTGAGTCAAAACATTGTACCTATATTAGGCAAATTAGTACAAGGGCCAAATATATCCTAGACAACAAAATCCAATATATATATAATGCTCCATGCTTGAACAAGCAGATATCGTTGTGGAACATGAAATGAACAACTATTACGATTTAACCGACTAAGACAGCTTGATGCAGCTTGCACTTAAGGCTCCAAAAACCGGTGTACTGTTACGCAACTACTACATTGGCGCTGCTCTTTTCACTAGTAAGGGAGAACTTGTTGCAACTGCATTTGGAGCTGAGCCTATACCAAATCTAGGTGGATACTGGAACACAACTGGTAGCACAATGGTAGGTCTATTAGCAAAACATTGTAAAGTTCCACTTTACATACCAACTGAACTGATGAAGTTTGATAATTGCAGTCCACCAGGAACAATGCGGACACCTATTTGGAAAGACATACCAGCTATTCTCAAGAACGGTCCTATTCTACTTGACAAAAAATATCAGTCCAAACCCACGACCTTGACCATGTTAATCCTGAGCTTATTACTGCGTTTGTTACAGAGAAGGGAATACTTACTCCAAACAGAACAGCACAAGCTGCGAAACGTCTATTTTGTTAGAAGTATTGTCTGCGCTGTCCAGAACCTTTGCTAGCTTTTAATTATAATGGACACTAATATCAATTTGTGGCCACAGTGCCATTTACATAGCTCCTAGGGTAACCTATACTCAATTAATATGACCACAACAAATGCAATCGTAAGCTTTGAAATTAGCACGAATCAAGTGAGGTAAATCGCCTATGCCTGACAACAAAACGAATATTGATGTAGTTATTCAGACCGAACAAAAAGAATGGCTCGAAGCTATGGCTTCTAAACAC
>DCAJ01000089.1:1870-3435 GCA_002311455.1 Anaerolineales bacterium UBA1136
TATTGATTATGCGATTGAAGAAGGATCGGAAGGCGAGATTTTTGATTACGTAAGATGCCGATATTGCAATTGATCGCCTCACACACCACAATGACAAAGCGGAGAATACATGACAGATGAACTGGAAAGATATAAAACTATTTCCACCAGGATCCTAGGGCTTCAAGCGCAGCTTGCCACTCTACAGCATAACCTATCACACTCATATGATGATGAAAACTTTACTGTTGCTGCTGTAGCAAAAATAAAGAGAGAGATAAAACACCAGAAGCTATTGTTAGACGAAATCTCAAAAAACCTGATCTTCAAGTAGGTCAGTCACCTAACGCATCTATATGAGCCATTTGGTGTTGCATATATACATAAGATCACCCAATCCAAAGTCAGGAGGACAATCGCCATGAAAATCATTGATTTGACTTCATACATAGCATCCATTCCACGTAAGAGATCACTGAATACATATTACGGTGACATACCAGACACTAAGACAATCACTGTATTAGTGCAAACCGATGAAGAGATTACCGGCATTGGCCAAACCCTATCACATGCCCCTCACTATGGAGACACTGCAGAATCCATAAAGGAAAACATAGACAACCATATAAAGCCAGCTATCTTAGGCCAAGATGCGTTTAATATTGAACACCTTTTCGAACTTATGTACAAGTCTATAGGCAAAAGTACTCGATATCCAGTTACTGCTATAGAATTTGCTCTATGGGACATAAAAGGCAAAGCTCTGAACGTGCCGGTGTATCAGTTGCTGGGAGGCAAATGTACGGCAGGAGCTCCACTGCATGGTCACGCACATCGCCTTGGCATAGAAGAGTCAATAGAACATATAGAAAAACTCTCTGTTGAGGGATGGACATGGCTAAAAAGTAAGATAGGGTTTGATGTACAGACCGATCTAATCTGGTACCAAGCAATACATGAAGCAGTCGGTGACAAAGTTAGATTTCAATTGGATGGCAACACTGGATACACGCTTGGCGAAGCAGTACATGCACTTACGAAAATGGAGCAAATAGGTGGCATAGCGCTCTTTGAACAACCAGTTCTTCACCTCGATGAGATGGCTATATTAACTGAACGTCTAGATGCTCCCCTGCAAGCCGATGAAGCTGTAACCAGCCCAAGGAGCGTACACGAAATTGCTCACTCACATGCAGCACATGTTCTACATTTTAAGATCGAAAAGTTTGGTGGATTGCTCCAGGCAAAACGCATGGCCGCTATAGGTGAAGCCGCTGGGTTAGAACTGTCTGTAGCACCTTACTTTGACATTATGGCTGCCGCAGCAGCCCACTTTGCCGTTTCTACACCAAACGTGAAATGGCCTGCCGGTTTTTCAGACATGGCGGATACACTTCTATCAAGCCCATACTTGCCAACCAGTCAAGTACTAACGCCTCCGGAGAAACCCGGTCTAGGGGTAGATATTGACGAGGACAAAATGAGATACTATGCATCAAAATGGGAATAGTTTCCAGTTCCAATTCAAAAACAATTGGTCACAAAAACATTTTGATATTTGCTAGCAGAATGCATATCACATC
>DCAJ01000005.1:0-618 GCA_002311455.1 Anaerolineales bacterium UBA1136
GATCCACCTACAGCTACCTGCAGACGATGTCCAGGACTAGTCAAATCACCCAGGACAATCCCGGCATCGCGAGCGATAGTGCCTGGTGGAACGAATATATCTAAGTCACGGCCACTACGCCCAGTTTTGTTGTTGCCACCCCCATGCCCGCCACTTTGAGCCTTATAATTTCGTGCTCTTTGATACCGCAGCAAGGTATTCAAGTCTTGGTCGACAACTAGTACAATTGATCCGCCGTGACCCCCGTCGCCCCCATCAGGACCACCTAATGGAACATGCTTCTCACGCCGGAAGTGAATCATACCATTTCCGCCATCCCCTGCTCGTACCCGTATCCGTGCTTCGTCAACGAAATTTATTTCTTTTCTTGACACAATGACTGAGATTATAGCATCCGACAGCCAGCACAATGGCTTGCCCCAGTATGTTTACTCTGTTATTATCCTTAATATGAACTTGAGCAATCGTGCAATTTGGACACTTATAACTGACAGTTAGTTTTTCCGATTGCATGTGAAATACAATAAAGTGATATATGTCCGAACTTATACATCGTATCCTTTCAAAGTCAGGCTCACTGCTTGCTTATATAATCAGGGCAGATTTCTCTGCAGATAT
>DCAJ01000005.1:657-7158 GCA_002311455.1 Anaerolineales bacterium UBA1136
CTGAACACAATTTTCAAGTTGGTTTCGTTGTTTATCCAAAAGATGGCGCGATACAAAGTCATTATCACCGTAAAATCGACCGAAAAATATCTAACACATCTGAAGTGCTAGTTGTAAGAAAAGGTCATTGCGAAATTGACATATATGATGATGAGCAAATACTTGTAGAAACCTTAGAAATGACTACTGGAGATGTAATGGTAATGGTATCAGGAGGACACGGCTTTCGTATAGTGGAAGACACAGTATTACTTGAAATTAAGCAAGGCCCATATATTGGTATAGATGAAAAGAAGCGCTTCTAAACTCAAAATATGATCCCAGTAAATGAGCCAATAATAGGCGCCCGAGAGCAAGAGTATGTACTTGAATGCTTGCAAAGTGGTTGGGTGTCATCTGCAGGCAAGTTTATCGAGACTTTCGAGTCTACTTGGGCACAATACTGCGGACGAAAATATGGAGTAACAACTAGCAGTGGTACCACCGCACTGCAAACATCTCTTGCCTGTCTAGACCTGAAACCTGGCGACGAGGTCATCATGCCGACCTTTACCATTATTTCTTGCGCATTAGCTGTAATTTATAACGGTGGCACGCCCGTTCTTGTAGACGCTGATCATGAAACCTGGTGTATGAATGTAGATCAAGTAGAAGACCGTATTACTGACCATACGCGAGTCATAATGCCCGTACATATATACGGGCATCCTGTGGATATGAATCCACTATTAACACTTGCAGAGAAACATAATTTAGCAGTCATTGAAGATGCTGCTGAGGCACATGGCGCAGAGTACCTCCGTGGACACAAGAGAGAAGACCAAGAATGGGTCCGCTGTGGTAGCATGGGCACAATGAGCATTTTCAGTTTCTATGCTAACAAACTTGTGACTAGTGGAGAAGGCGGAATGATTGTAATGAACGATAGTGATCTAGCATCTAAAGCACGCAGCATTCGAAATCTTTGTTTTGAGCCGGAACAACGTTTCCTGCACAATAATCTTGGTCACAATTTTCGAATGACCAACATGCAAGCTGCGCTTGGACTAGCACAGACCGAACGTATTCATGAAACTGTCGAACTAAAGAGACGGATGGGACAAAAATACACGGAAAATCTGTCAGATATAAAAGGAGTGCAGTTACCAGTTGAACGTTCGTGGTCACGGCAAGTGTACTGGATGTACGGTATCCTTCTAGACAAATCACATGAAATGACTGCTTCTGAATTAGCTGATCACTTAAGTTCTTTAGGTATACAAACAAGACCATTCTTCCTGGGAATGCACGCACAGCCAGCCTTACAAGATCTTGGCCTATTTCAGAGTGAAGATTATCCAGTAGCCGACCATCTATCTCAAAATGGGCTATATCTTCCATCAGGATTAGCTTTGTCTGAACAACAGATGGACGAAGTGTGCGCCGCGGTACACAACATACTTACATAGAGCAACAATTTATACGTGGACGTTACTAAACCAGATACCACTAATCTACTCAGTTACCTTTACCATCACTTGGCAGACCACTGGTGGACAGTCGGTATGAGAGCTACGGCGCATGCCATTCTAAACAACAAGACTATTACGGACGGACCAATCCTAGAAGCAGGTTGTGGAAACTGCACATTTCTGAATGAACTGTCAGAAAAACACAGTTTGGCCACAAAAATAGGTGTAGATATAAACACACAAGCCCTCGAGCATGGAAAGAATGTGGTAAACATACATGGGACTTTAGTTCAAGGTGATTTCCACAATCTTCCCTTCGTGGAAAATAGTCTTGCATTATCTATAGGTCTAGACGCATTTGATCAAACAAAGGCAAATTTGAAGACTGCTCTATCTGAAAGCTTCAGAACACTGGTTAAAGATGGTTTGTTACTGATAAGAGTAAGTGCGCACCCATGGTTGCTGGGCCAGCATGACCAATCCTTTGGTACAGGCCGCAGATACACTAAAAATGAAATATGTTCGAGCCTCACAAAAGCAGGTTTTCAAATTGAGAGATTCACTTATGCAAATACGATCATGCTATTACCAGCAATCATAGTACGTATAGCCATCAATCTACGAATAGCAACAGTGAAAAATCAATTTTCAACACCGAACATATTAAATATTTTGTTCACCAAAATACTCCAAGTGGAAGCATTATTACTTCAATTGACTAGTCTACCTACCGGTCTTAGCATATACGTATTAGCCCGGAAACCTAAATAAGATATGTTTGTTTGTACTGTGCTACCAACATATAATGAGGAGGAAAACATAGAATTGCTTGTTGAGGGTCTTCTTAGAGAAAAACAAGGTCCCAACATGGTATTAATAGTGGATGACAATTCTTCCGATGCAACTGCTGAAAAAGTACGTAACTTATCAATAAAGTATAACGGACACGACCAAATCAAAGTTGCCCTTGTTCAACGCCGAAACGACAGAGGGCTTACTACGGCAATACAATATGGTATAGATGTAGCTACAAAACGGTATGCTGCTAATATAGTAACTTGGATGGATTGTGACTTATCTATGCCACCTAAGGATGTGCCCCAGTTACTTGCACCATTAATGGAAGGGTCCGCAGACATCGCTATAGGATCCAGGTGGATTAGCGGCGGTGCAGATATTGCTCATGGATTAGTCGCACGAACTATGAGTAGGATTATAAACTTCTGGGCACGACTCCTATTGAGTAACGATATATCTGACTACACAAGCGGTTTCATAGCAGTTAACACCAAAGTGCTAAAAACACTCCGACTGCAGGGTGATTATGGTGAATACTGTATAGATTTTCTATGTAGGTCAAAACGCAATGGTTACCAAATTGTTGAAATACCTTATATATGTGTTCCAAGGACAAAAGGACAAAGCAAGACAGGACTAAACCTGTATGATTATTTAAGCAGAGGGCGCAAATACCTAAGCACAGTATGGAAACTCTTCATACGTAGGGGATAAATGTGACACGCACTAATATAAAATTGAACCTAACGCATTGTTGTTTTCTGCATGATTTGGAGCTTAACTCCGAATACCCACATTTTCCATACTTTAGCTAACCATGTCAACAGTCAAAGCCATATTACTCGGGAGACGTAATCCGTTACTAGTATTGGTAATAGTTAGTCTACTGGTTAGGTGGACAACCTATTACTACTATTATCTCGTTTACACGGACATTGGCGGATTGCACTTTTCTCCAACCGCTGACGAAGCCAGCACATATGAAATACTTGCACGGCAACTATTGTCAGGCAATGGTTTGTCACACGAATTGTTCTCTTATCGTCCACCATTACAGCCTATGTTCATTGCGTTGACCTATCTTCTGTCTGGAAGTACCAACCCATTAATTGTTGTATTTGCACAGAGTTTTGTCAGCGCAGGACTAGCAATACTTACATTTATCGCAGCCAAGGAACTAAGAATACCCTTACCAGTACAATTTTGGTCTGGACTAATCGTAGCTTTGGATCCAGCATCTGTAATCATAGGTATGACATTGATGGCCGAGACTTTATCCAACATATTTATACTTCTAAGCATAATTTTCATAATTCGCTTAATGCGCAACCAAAGCATGCGCGATGCTGCTGCTGCCGGAGCCACAATTGCATTGGCAACATTAGCACGACCAACAGCAATTTATTATTGGGTACCTATAGTATTAGCAATTACTTTCTTGGTACCTGGATTAGCTCGCAATACCACAATCTTGGTCGTTGTATTTTCCATAGGAGTATTACCATGGTATTTGCGTAATCAACTCTACCACAACGTTTTTACTTTCTCCACTGTAGGTAATTTTGACTTACTGTTTTATGGTGCGGTTTCAGTAAAAAGTAAGGCCACCGGACTAACACCTCAGGAACTGGAAGCTCAATTTGCTTATGAACTTGATCAACGACTAAACCAAGGTAGCACCCGCGATCATTATGACTATTCATCAAAGTGGAAATTTCTTGTTTCAGATAATCCTCGGGTAAACTCCGAGATAAGCCAAATGGCACTAGAAGTGTTTCTAGAGCACCCGATAGAGTATGCCATCACTACCTTCAGACCACTGATAAAGATGTATGCGGAAACCAATTACCTAAATGTGCTAGGATCTATCCGCAGACTGGAAATTGTCTTTAACCTAGCCCTGTACATACTGGCATTCTTGGGTGTAATCAAAGCCTGGATAAGTAGAAATCGTATTTTCCTAGTTACTACATTGATCCCTATAATATATTTCACAGCAATACCTGTACTTTCGCGATCTGGATCAGGAATGGATACTCGGGCACGTACACCTTTCACTTTTTCACTAGCTATACTAGCCGCACAAGGTATTTTCTGGATTTGGAAAAGATATAATAATAGTATTGAGATATCCTAGTTACTTGTCATCATAAAGATACCGTGTTAAAGTAATGTTAAGAAAGTGACAATACTTAAAGTAAAGAAACTGCAGCCATACACGGTTTGAGCAGAATGCCACCAACAACAATTCCTGATATCGTCATTGGTCGGCTCCCAGTCTATTTACGCGCATTGACACAATTTGAAATTAGTGGAAATAAGGTGACTTCATCACATGAGATGGGTGAACACCTAGGCATTAGCTCAGCCCAGATCCGTAAAGACTTGTTACACTTCGGTGAATTCGGCAAACAGGGCACTGGATACAATATAAGCTACCTAAAAGAGCAGCTAGAAGTAATACTTAGGGTAAATCAGGAATGGGATGTGGCCCTGGTTGGTGCTGGAGGATTGGGTAATGCTATAGTAAACTATTCAGGATTTCGCGGACGGGGATTCCGTATAGCGGTAGTATTTGACAACAATCCAGCCAAGATAGGTCAAAAAATTGACGACCTGATCGTCCTGTCAGCTGACCAAATTAAAACAAAAATCAGTAAAATGAGAATTAGAATTGCGATGGTAGCGGTACCATCTGGACAAGCTCAAAGCGTGACCAACAAGCTTGTAGAGGCTGGTATTGAGTCAATTTTGAATTATGCCCCTACGAGTCTAACAGTGCCATCCAAGGTTCGCATACATCACATAGACCCAGTAGTAGGTTTACAACATATGACCTATTATATGTGAGGCTAGACAACTACTAACAAATAAACTTATTTGAGCAAAACAAGATTATATTCTAGGCAAATGAGGTCTCATAATCTCGTACATTTCAAGTGCTCGACTTGCGCCTATCGATACACAACCAATAGGGTTATCAGTTATATATGCAGGAACACCCACTGATTCAGATACACGCTGCTCCATACCGCGTAAATAAGAACCACCTCCGCATAGTACTATCCCACGATCAATAGCATCTGATGCAAGCTCAGGCGGAGTCTTCTCTAAAACTGCTTTGGCTACTGAAACTATAGACTCCAGTGGCTCCTCAATGGCTTCGGAGACATCTTCAGAAGTAATTATTGCATCGCGTGGCAAACCAGTTACATGATCACGCCCTTGAATTTCCACCGCTAGAACTTCATCTAGCGAAACTGCAGACCCAATTCTGATTTTTATCTCTTCCGCTGTCATCTCACCAATAACGATGCCGTATTTCTTACGAACATAAGTAACTATAGCATGATCAAGTGTCAGGCCACCCACACGTGCAGAATGTGCTATGACTATACCGTTGAGTGCTACTATTGCTGATTCGGTCGCGCCACCACCAATGTCCAAAACCATATTTCCTGCAGGCGTACCAACAGGTAGACCAGATCCAATAGCAGCTGCTAAGGGTTCATGAATCAAATACGCTTCTCGACTCCCTGCCTCCTTGGCTGCCTCGTGCACAGCACGACTTTCCACACTTGTGGCCCCATAAGGAACACTCAACATTACCCGAGGTTTGAAAAGTCTCATTGGTCCACAAACTTTGGTCAAGAAATAATGTAACATGCGCTCGGTAACTTCATAATCGGCTATAACACCATCCTGAATCGGCCTCATAACCTCTATGCTTTCAGGGGAACGACCAAACATCTCCCGAGCCTCCTGTCCTATAGAAACAATCTTTTGCTCGTCTACACGTATAGCTACTACACAGGGCTCATGCAGCACAACATCACCACCCTCTGAAACCAGAACGTTAACTGTTCCTAAATCTATACCAATGTCTTTACCAAAGAGAGCCATTGTGAATTTTCAGTTGAAATCCTACACAAATTCAAGAGACTATCCAGCGTCTTCCAAGCCAGGAACACTCGGTTCATGTCGCCGTTTACTTCCCACTCGCAATCTTACATTTGCTCTTTCGAGCGCAAGACTAATATTGTGCCTAATCTCAGGGGTCGCTTCTCCGGAAGGACCTCCATCTTCTAGAAAACTAATAGCGCGGTCACGCGCAGCCTGGGCACGTACTATATCCACTTCATCGGCGTGCTCTGCAACATCAGCTAATACTGTGATACAGTCAGGCCGCACCTCTAATACCCCACCACCAACAGCGAAAGTTTCTTCAACATCGCCAGCAACAACACGCATC
>DCAJ01000005.1:7168-16608 GCA_002311455.1 Anaerolineales bacterium UBA1136
GTAGTAAGTAGGGGGCTATGATTGGGAAGGATGCCCATACGACCATCCACACCATCTACAACTACCATATCAACATACTCAGAATAAACTAGCTTTTCCTGAGTCACAATTTCACATAATATCGTCATTTATTAGTCACTCTCAACTACTTTGCTCAAGATCTTTAGCTTTAGCTACTGCTTCCTCAATTGTACCTACGAACATGAATGCCTGCTCTGGTATATCATCATGTTTGCCATCCAAGATTTCTCGGAATGAGCGCACAGTTTCTTGAAGTTTAACATATTTGCCTGGAATACCTGTAAATTGCTCAGCTACGTAAAAAGGCTGTGAGAAAAAGCGCTCCAGCTTACGTGCACGAGAAACTAGAAGCTTGTCTTCCTCTGAAAGCTCATCAACACCCAATATGGCAATTATATCCTGCAAGTCCTTATATCGCTGAAGTACACGCTGCACTTCTCTTGCTACCTCATAATGCTCCTCACCCACAATATTTGGATCTAGAATACGGCTAGTGGAAGCTAGGGGATCAACAGCAGGATAAATACCTTTCTCAGCTATAGGTCTCTCTAGTGCAATGGTAGCATCCAAATGTGCGAATGTTGCAACTGGTGCAGGATCGGAATAATCATCGGCTGGCACATATACAGCCTGCATTGATGTAATTGAACCACGATGAGTAGACGTAATACGCTCCTGTAGTTCACCCATTTCAGTTCCCAATGTAGGTTGATAACCTACAGCAGAAGGCATACGCCCAAGAAGAGCTGATACCTCAGAACCACTCATAACAAAACGGAATATATTATCAATAAAAAGGAGCACATCCTTTCCTTGATCACGAAAATATTCAGCCATAGTAAGTGCAGTAAGAGCAACGCGTAGTCTCACCCCAGGAGGCTCATTCATTTGACCAAATACCATGACAGTATCTTTCATCACGCCAGACTCTATCATTTCTCTATACAGTTGGGTCCCTTCTCTGGTACGCTCACCTACACCGGCAAACACAGAGTTACCTGAATGTTCCTTGGCAATTGATCTTATAAGCTCCATGATTATCACAGTCTTACCTACTCCAGCTCCACCAAAAATACCAGTCTTACCACCCTTAGTAAAGGGAGCAATTAAATCGATAACCTTGATACCAGTTTCAAATACCTCAACATCTGTAGACTGATCAGAAAACGCTGGTGCAGGTCTATGAATCGGATAGTACTCTGATGCTTCCACATCGCCACGTTCATCAATTGCGTGACCTAACACATTGAAGATTCGACCAAGAGTAGCTTCGCCAACTGGAACTCGTATAGGGGCTCCAGTAGCGTTAGCAGCCAATCCTCTACGGAGACCCTCGGTAGCATCCATCGCGACGCATCTCACCAAATTATCGCCAAGATGTTTTTGGACCTCTAACACCAACGGGTCTTTATCTTCTCGTGGAATTTCAACTGCTTCATAAATTTCAGGAAGTACTTCAGCTGGAAATTCACAATCAACTACACCACCCTGAATTTGCGCCACTCTACCTGTCGAACTAGTCATAAATCCTCCACACTCAAAATAAGAATATACATTAACTTGGTATCAGCCTACTTGCTGCAAAGCCTCTGCACCACCAACTATATCCAACAAGTCACTTGTTATGGATAATTGACGAGCCTTATTGTATGCTAAACGCAATGCTCCAGATAATTCATTCGCATTGTCTGTAGCATTGCGCATAGCAACCATCCTTGCACTGTGCTCACTTGCTAGAGATTCCAATATAGACTGATAAACTTGCACCTGATTAAAACGTGGCAATATGGCTTCCAACAATTCCTCTGGTTCAGGTTCGTAAGTATATCCTACCTGCGAAACGTGCTCGGAACTTACTGTATCGTTTTCAACGTCTTCAAAATTTCCAGTTGTCATCGGCATTATACGTACCACCCGGGTCTCCTGACGCAAGGTATTCACATAATCGGTGTAGGCTACATACACCTCGTCCACCACTGAATCAAGATAATCATCTATCAAAACTCGCGCAATAGGAGTTACATCCGAAAATGATGGTGACGATCCAAAACTACTAAAGTCACTAGCAATGTTAGCTCCACGTACATAAGCAAGATCCCGGCCCTTTTGGCCTACAGTAACCCAGCGCAAGGGCTGACTTTTTCCTTGAGCAAATTCAAGCGCTGCCCTAGTAACATTCATGTTATATGGACCAGCTAAACCCCTATCACTTGAAATTAGTAAGAGGCCTATATTTTCCACTTTATCCCTAGGTACCAATAGTGGGTGTGTTGACCCTTGAGAGTATGTACCAATCCGACCAAGAACGCTAGAAACACGACGGGCATAATCGCGTGAAGCCGCAACAGCTGCCTCAGCCCTCCGGACTTTTGATGCACTTACAGCTTCCAGAGCTCGCGTAACCTGTGCAATATTTCCTACACTGCGTATCCGCAGCCTCATTTCGCGTGCACTAGCCACGAATCAACTCCAAGCTGTATTGAAGGTGTCCAGAGCAGATTTTAGTTCTGCTTCTATATCATCTGTAATACTACTGCTTTCCACAATCTCATTCGCCAAATGCGGATGAGATGCGGACATAGCGCGCAGCAACGCAGATTCCCAATCCTGCATCCGTTCTAATGCAACTTCGTCAGCGTATCCATTCACTCCAGCATATATAAGAATAACCTGGTCTGACAAAGACATAGGCGCATACTGTGATTGCTTAAGTATTTCCTGCAGGCGCTTTCCACGTTCGAGCTGCGCTTGAGTAGCCTTATCGAGATCAGATCCAAACTGTGCAAATGCCGCTAGTTCGCTAAATGCAGCCATATCTAATCGCAGTCTGCCGGCCACCTGACGCATAGCTTTAGTTTGAGCCGCCCCACCAACACGTGATACTGAAATACCTACATTAACTGCTGGCCGAATACCAGCGTAAAATAAATCATTCTCAAGATAAATCTGACCATCTGTTATTGAAATAACATTGGTTGGAATATAAGCGGAAACATCCCCTAAAAGTGTTTCAATAATTGGAAGTGCTGTGAGTGATCCCCCCGAGTGCGCCAATTTCACCAAGTTGAGGTCACTTTTGTTATCCATATTTTCCATATCTTGCTGAGCATCTTCTTCGGCCAAAGGACCAGCATAAATCTTGCCATCTATCCCTTTTTCACTGGAACTATCATCAGTTGCACTAATAACATACTCGTCACATAGTTGTACAGCACGCTCCAGAAGCCTTGAATGAAGATAGAAGACATCTCCCGGATATGCCTCTCGTCCAGGTGGCCTACGCAACAACAGAGACACCTGTCGATAAGCCCATGCGTGCTTAGAAAGATCATCATATACCACCAAGGCATCTTGACCGTTTTCCATAAAATATTCACCCATAGCGCACCCAGCATATGGAGCAATGTATTGCATAGCGGCTGGATCATCAGCAGCAGATACCACCACTATCGAGTGATCCATAGCACCATGCTCTTCCAGTGTAGCCACAACACGAGCTACGGCTGCCTTTTTCTGTCCAATTGCAACGTAAATACAGATACAATCTTTACCCTTCTGATTGATCATACTATCTATGGCGATAGCAGTTTTACCTGTCTGCCGGTCACCAATAATTAGTTCGCGCTGACCCCGACCAATTGGTATCATGGAATCTATGGATTTCAGTCCAGTCTCCAGAGGACGATCCACATCTTTCCTGCGAACTACTCCAGCTGCAATTCGTTCAATCGGACGAGTTTCAGTGGACGCTATTGGTCCTTTTGCATCCAAAGGTTGTCCCAGAGCATTGACAACACGACCCATAAGTGTTGGGCCCACTGGAACCTCAGCAATCCTGCCAGTAGATCGCACTATCGACCCTTCTTCAATTGCCTCATAATCCCCCATGATAATAACGCCCACACTGTCTTGTTCCAGATTGAAAACAGTTCCTAATGAACCATTTACGAACTGTACTAATTCAGCATTACGTACTTCAGACAGTCCAGAAACTCGTGCAATGCCGTCGCCAGCTTCTTGTACAATACCAACATCCTCCTGCTGAACTGTTGGACTGTAAGATTCAATCTGCTGCTGTAGTTCAGCCAGAACTCTGGAGGTAATACTTTCCGTCATTTTATCTCCCTCAGGGGTAAAAATTTAGGTATTCAATAATAATGTTCAAATAACTTATGGAATGGGATGATACATGATGATGTATGAATTGTCCAGCCATTCACAAACCAAGCTTATTATGGCATTTATATATACCCGTCGTAATATTGAAGACGTTTGTAAGTATTGACCTAGATATCAGAATAATTCACCTATTATCAGGCCACGCACTAACTTTTATATATAAAATGTGAGTGTGTCATACTGCGAGAACACAGTCAATATACTAGCTATTTTTTCCTAGGTCAATTGATCGCTGATAAGCAGCCGAAACAGCATCGGACACAATTGTGCGAAATTCTCCCGCTTCTAAACAACGTAAAGCTGCTTCTGTGGTACCACCCGGCGAAGTAACCTGGGTACGCAAGTCCGATAGGTTTTTTGAAGAATTCATTGCGTAATCTAATGATCCTTTTATAGTTGTGTATACTAGTTCTTCAGCTACTGTCCTAGAGAAACCAATATTTACCCCAGCTTCCACCAGCGCCTCAATAAAAAGAAATACATAGGCTGGTCCAGACCCAGAAAGAGCTGTTGCCATATCAAGGTATTTCTCGTCGTCTACAAATATTTGCCTACCCAGAGACTCTAGCAGTAACTTGGTCTGCTCATGTTGAAAACTAGACACACCCACAGACTCGGTCCATACGGTGATACCCTTCCCTATCTGAGCGGGAGTATTCGGCATGCACCGTATAACACTTTTGTGTTTAAGTCCTTCAACCAAAGCATCCAATTTAACACCTGCTACTATTGAAATGACTAAAGTATCAGATCCAATACTACCTGACAGACTGCGGAAAACTTTGTCCAAAACTTCTGGTTTCACACTCAGCACAATAATGTCAGCTTCTTTACAAGCAAGAGCATTATCCGTAGAGACATTTACTTCATAACTTCGCACAAGTTCGTCACAAATATCTCTACGAGGATCCGCGGCAATAATCTGATTGGGTGCAACTATACTGCGAGACAGAAGAGCGCTAATCATTGCACTACCCATAGCCCCAGCCCCTACAAATACAATCTGTTCGTTTCCAAGCATGGTCTTAGTTTCTCAAATCATTTAGACAAATATCGTAATGCAAGAACAATACGCTCCTCTAGATTATCTGAAGCGTGAACATCTATATCCTTAACAGCATTTTGAGCTTCTACTACACTATAATCGAGTGTCGTAAGTACTTCTATAAGTTCAACATCCACGGTATTGATAGTACCATCCTCTGCTGACACATGCTTATCATCAATCTTGTCCTTTAAGAAAAAACCAATTTTTCGTGCAGTTTTGATACCTACACCCGGCACCTGGCTAAGTAATTCTGGTTGATCACTCGCAATCGCACTCCGCAATCCCTCAACTGACATACCGGAAACAATAGCCACAGCCAATTTCGGGCCAACTCCTGGAGCATTAAGCAGCAAATCAAATATGTGTAATTGTTCAATATTTGTAAACCCATAAAGCGACAAAGAATCTTGACGCAAGATGAGATGCGTCCACAATTGTAACTCGACCCCGACAGCCACTTTATCATCGATCATAGATTCTGGCACAGCAACACGCACACCTAATCCACCTATCTCAATAACCAGAGACCCAGTTTCAATTGCCTGTACTACACCTCGCACTGAGGCAATCATCCGTGCCCCTCAAAGAGTGCGTGCGTGCTTAGGGTATGCACATGACATATAGCTACTGCTAAAGCATCAGCAGCGTCATCTGGATGAGGCACGGTGTCCAAGTTAAGTAAGGCACCTACCATCTCTTGAACTTGTAATTTTTCGGCGCCTCCATAGCCAGTCACAGCTTGTTTCACCTCTAGTGGTGTATATTCGCCAGCAGCTATACCAGCATTAGCAATGACTAACAAGGCTACTCCCCTACCTTGGCCTACTGCCATTGCCGAAGATACATTGCGATGAAAAAATAGTTTCTCGACTGCTGCATCAGTAGGATTATGTTTCTTGACTACTTCCTCTAGGCCTGAATAGATTTCTTGCAATCGTCGCTCTAATTTGTCTGAAGCCGATGTCCTAACAACTCCGAAACCTTCACATTCTAATTGATTATCAACTTCGCGAACTAGACCATATCCAGTAATTGCCGTGCCAGGATCTATTCCAAGAACCAACTTATCCTCTCGATTCATACTTCAATCACCAGCATACACAGCAAGAGCCTCTACGGTAACTTCTAGATTGGTATAAACATTCTGGACATCATCTAATTCCTCAATAGACTCGATGGTTTTCATGACCTGTGCCGTTTTTGATGGTGATAGCTCGACCATATTATTAGGTTCCATACGTAACATCGCCTCATCTGGAGCAATGTCAGCTGACTCTAAAGCATCACTCACTGATTTGAATGATGCAACTGATGCAAATACCTCAACAATTTCATCAGAATAAGTAAGGTCTTCCGCTCCAGCATCTACCACTATATCAAACAACTCTTCCTCGGAACGATTGCTCACAGGAAACGCAAAGTATGCTACATTCTCAAACTGCCAAGCTACCGATCCGCTCTCCCCTAGATTGCCACCACTTCGGGTGAGTATATGCCGTAGTTCAGCCACAGCTCGATTACGATTATCAGTTACAGTCTCTATCATCAGCGCAACTCCATGCTGAGCATAACCTTCGTAAGTAATTTGTTCTAAGATAGTTCCATCTTTATCTTCGCCCGTGCCCCGCTTTATGGCGCGCTGAATGTTGTCCTTAGGCATGTTGGCTGCGCTAGCTTTCTCAACAGCGAGACGTAAACGGAAGTTGGTTTCCGCATCTCCTCCAGCGCGAGCCGCAACACTGATTTCCTTGGACAAGCGGGTAAAAACTTGCCCACGCTTAGCGTCTGTGGCTCCTTTCTTTCGTTTGATTGTGCTCCATTTAGAATGTCCTGACATTATTACTCCTAAATTAATGTTTCAGTTTCGTCCAAGCGCCTTCAACATTGATGACGTACTGGTAAATTTAACACGGGGTCTCCCAACTAAACTCCCTTTATCAATTTCCATATTGTCAATCTGCTTCCAGTCCATAAAAGTGAACACATCTGGCTGACGTGAACGCACCAACTCTTCAATCCTAACTATACTTGGATCGCTAGGTTTAAGCATCTTGCCAGATTTTACATCTTCTATAAGACAATTTACTGATTCTATAGAATCTTCTTTGTTAGTTCCAATCACGCCAGTTGGACCCCTTTTTATCCAGCCACAAGTATACATTCCGGTCAAGAATTCCTGAGTTTCCGGATTCAATATGCGCCCCTGTGAATTGCAAATCATCCCAGATTCATTGTCGAACGGAATATCGGGAACAGCAGAGCCAAGATAGCCAACTGATCGTAAAACTAGACCAACCGATATGTCTTCATACACATCCTTAGGCCGAGCTTTCAAAGCACCTTGATCCGTTCTATAAATTTCATTCTTGACCAAACGCATTCCTGACACTTTGCCAGATCCGTTACCAAAAATTTCAACCGGTGATGTCAAAAACCGCATTCTGATTACTTTAGACTTGTTATTATACTTTCTCTCTGCAAAATCCTGAATGATTTCCACTTTTCTTACTAACATTTTGTCGCCGTTAAGATCTAGATCCTGTCGGCTCAGTATATCCAATTTTGCCTCTTTATCAACAACATGAATGTCTGCATCCTGTAAATCACCTAACTCCTTGATCTCTGGATTAGTAAAAGCTGCCTGCGCGGGCCCGCGTCTACCTAGCAACACCACTTCTCTGACCCCACTTTGCAACAATGCATCCAATGCATGATCAGCAATATCACTTTGCAAAAGTTCTTCTTTTGTTAAGCAAAGTATACGAGCTACATCTATTGCGACATTTCCAATGCCCACTACAACTGCAGTATCAACTGAAAGATCAAAAGTATACTTACTATAGTCAGGATGGCCGTTATACCATGCTACAAAATCGGTCGCCGCGTGGCTTCCTTGAAGATTCTCTCCCGGAATACTTAAGCTGCGCGATCCTTGAGCACCATAAGCGAACACAATACAATGATAATTTGCACGTAGGTCTTCTAAATCAATATGCTTCCCAAACTCTACATTACCCCATAATCTAAAGCCAGGTTTGTTGGCAATGCGCTCGTAGAGTTTGGTCACTGATTTAATCTTAAGGTGATCAGGGGCCACCCCAAACCTAACTAAACCAAATGGTACAGGAAGACGGTCAAACATGTCCACCTCAACACTATCTGAGTATTCTTTGAATAGTTGGCCAGCACAATAAAAACCTGCAGGTCCTGCGCCGATTATGGCAACACGTAAAGATTTAGACACCATAACTAGTATAAAAATTCATAGTAAGTATTATAGTTTACAGCAAATATATAAGTAACAGATGTAACGCTAACAGAGATATTAATCGGTGCCCATACTGTCGAGACCATCGTAGATAGTATATTAAGCCTTCATCATCAGTAAGGTTAAGTACCTTGCATTGATCTACTATTGCTTTTTGATTTGATACAGCACTTGTACCTAAATTAATCATATGCTAATCTCTATTAGCTAGTGTAATTTCTCGCAAGTGTTTATAGGAGATCAATATGCGCAATATAGTTTTAGGAAATACCGATGCTTCTGTATCTGCGGTCAGTCTAGGGGCTTGGGCGTATGGTGGACCTCAGAAATTAGGGCCAATGCATACAGGTTGGTCTGACCAACAAGATGATGACTCAACAAATACGTTATTGCGATGCAACGAGGTTGGTATTAGACACTGGGACACCGCAGATGTTTACGGAGACGGAAAGTCAGAAAAAATTATTGGGTCCATTTGGGACAAATTGCCTCGATCAAATATATTTTTAGCCACAAAGACAGGTTATGACTCTGGACAATATGAGCATTATTATCACCCAGACCAAATGCGAAAACAGATGGAGAAATCACTGATCAACTTGCGTACAGATTATGTTGACTTATACTACCTGCATCATTGCAATTTTGGAGATCATGATGAATATCTCAGCGATGCCTTAGAGATGGTCCAACGTTTTAGAGAAGAGGGTAAAACTCGGTTTATTGGACTATCAGACTGGGATGCTTCCAAGATAATGAAATTCATTGATGATGTTAAACCAGATGTCATACAACCATATCGTAATTTAATGAATGACAGTTATGTGTCTTCAGGTCTCAAAGATTGGGTTAATGTTCATAACGTCGGCGTATGCTTTTTCTCACCCATCATGCATGGCTTGCTCACGGGTAAATATACGCAAC
>DCAJ01000005.1:16764-16924 GCA_002311455.1 Anaerolineales bacterium UBA1136
AAGCCAGGTTTGCCAAACAACCAAATCCTGTTATGCATGGCATAGTCGATTCATTGCTTACAGACACTGAAACCAGTTGTGTGTTGCTAGGCCAACGCAATGTGGAACAAGCTAATGTTGCTGCAACATTAGGAAAGACAATGTCTGATAGTGACACTGA
>DCAJ01000005.1:17061-32674 GCA_002311455.1 Anaerolineales bacterium UBA1136
AGCCTCAACTATTTTGGGAACTTCATCTTCAGATTTTATCAGCACCTCACGAGTCTTACCTCCTTGGCGAGGTTCACCAACCACTCCCATCTCGTATAATTCATCCATCAAGCGAGCAGCTCGAGGATACCCAATCTTGAGCTTGCGCTGCAGCAGACTAGCAGAAGCTGTGCGATGCTTTTTTACAACTGTTATTGCATGTATGATCTGGTCATCTTTATCTGCAACTTCCTGTTGTTGCTTAATCAAATCATCCCACGGAGCAACTTTAGCTTGAATCTGAAGCCGAGCTTTATCTTCATCATCACTATTCCATTCGTTGTTGCCAGTATCCGAATCTACAACTTTACTCCAATGATCAACAACGGCATCGATTTCCGCGTCCGTTGTCACAACTCCTTGAATCCGCACAGCACCTGCTGCGTCAGTTCCCAAGAATAGCATGTCTCCTTGACCCAGCAAGGATTCCGCTCCGTTACTATCAAGTATTACACGTGAATCAGTTGCTGATGCGACTCTAAATGAAATCCTGGTAGGAAAATTGGCCTTTATCACACCTGTGAGAATATCAGTGCTCGGACGCTGAGTGGCCACCACCAGATGGATTCCGGTAGCTCGTGACATTTGTGCAAGTCGCACCAGAGTTTGTTCAGTTTCATGCTGCGCCATCATCATCAAGTCAGCTAGCTCGTCCACCACAACCACTATACGAGGTAGTGGCTTCTCAGCTCTACGACGTTTAATCCTGACATTATAATCATGCAAATCACGAGCACCCATCTTCTCCATCTTGCGATAACGTCGATCCATTTCTCTAGTCATCCAACGCAGGGTGCCAAGTATCCTGTCTAGTTCCACCTCTACTCTTCCCAGCAAATGAGGTAAACCATTGAATCGAATCAGTTCCACTTTCTTAGGATCTATCATCACTAGTCGTAAATCATCTGGTGAATTATTGCAAATCAGGCAGGTGATAATAGAGGTGATACATACACTTTTTCCTGAACCAGTAGTGCCTGCAATTAAAATATGTGGCATTGTCCCAAGATCTGCGGCTACAGGCTCACCTGAAACATCTCGACCTAGAGCAATTGCTAGTGAAGATTGTATATTGTTAAAAGAATGAGATTCAATTACGTCCCTTAAACTTACAAATGTCTTTTGGGAATTAGGAACCTCTATACCAACATAGGATTGACCAGGCACCGGAGCTTCGATACGAATCCTTTGAGCCGACAAAGCCAATGTTAAATCACGGATACGGCGGGAAATTTGCGCCACACGCACCTTTTGTTTAGTTACTGTGCCATCTTTACTAGTCTTCTCGATAAATCCAGGTTGTACGGCAAACTGAGTAACAGCAGGACCTACGCGAAAATCAACGACTTCTGCCGGAACACCAAATTCATGCAACGTATGTTCAATAATCTTTGCGTTACGATTCACATCTGCCTCAGAAGGCTGCAAAGATTCCCCAGTTGCCAGTATCTCTAAAGCTGGCAACGATTTGGATCGATTTGCCGGTTTTACTGGCCTATAATCTTTCTTCGATGCTACTGTAAATCGATGATCATCAGACAATGATCTGTCCCCAGATGACAAAGAGCTGGCTCTGTTAGAAAGGTCGCTAGCAGGCAAATCTAAGGACTCGTTTCGTACTATTATATCGCTCGTTTCTCCTAACTTGGTCTGCAAAGAAACTAGACCACCTAGTAGATGCTGCCACCGGAATCCAAGAGTCACTGCTACTGCAAGAATACCTAATATTCCAAGCATGAATGCAGCCGAATTACCTGCCAACTCTCCCGCTATAATAGCCACCAACCAGCCAATTTTTCCACCTCCGCGACCATCCAGAGCCTGTATAACTATTCCACCACCCTGCAAAACCTCTAGCAGACTAATATTCATTTTTTGCGATTCGTCTGCAGCAACCCAAATGTGAGCACTTCCTAGTAAACAAAGTACAGCTAACTCACCTGAAATTATCCGAAGCCAAGATATTCTAGCTACCAAGCCAATGCTACGTGCCACATAAAGACATCCTGCCCACAGTAACGCTAAAGGAGCTAGTAAAGCACCCCAACCCAACCAAATTGCCAGGGCATCTGCAACACCAAGTGTCCATCTTCCTGATGACACATCCAATACTGCCAAAATACCAATCAATCCAGTAGCTAGAAGGGTTATGGAGGCTAATTCAGCAGTATACTTTCGCAATATGCCAAGAGTTGTCATAGTCGTTCCCAACAAGCGGTTCTGAAACTCTGCCGCCCAAGTATAAGTGGATGAGTTTTTCGACCTTGAGTGATGATTAGTGGACTTCCTTGACTTATTAATGGTCTTTCTACTTATATTTTTTGATTTGCGACGTTTATTACCCGTAGTCATGTTAGTTAGCGCAATAACCCTCTAACTGAGGATGCAATCAGCGTGCCTATTAGTCAAGTACTTATATGTTGTTGTCGGACTGTGCCATCAGCATTACCTTCCATTTGAGCAATTCGTTTCAGTACTTCATCAACAGCCACGCGCTGTTTTCTGTATAAGTCAGATTCTGATACTGACAACCGTATAGCTACATCACGTACCTTACGGCCCTGTAAAAACTTGAGCTCGAGTATGTTATACAGCAACCATTCAGCAGTAAATCTACGCTGGCCTTCCGGCTTGATATCGTCAATTGCATTTTTAAGAACTTCTCTAAGTGCATGTACAGCATTGCCTTGATGATTAGCTTGAGCCTGCTTCACAATATTAAGACTCATTAATGGACTCTCACTCAAGCGAGGTCCGCCCCAGAAATGTCCTAGAGCTGATTTAACCCATTGTGCTGCGTCAGGATTATCAGCTAGATCACCTGACGTGAGTGCAGAAGCACCTGCATAACTAGCAGCTGCTCGCATGCGCTGTAATTCTTCTACCTGGGGCAACAATTTGTCCATAGCTCGAAATACTTCAACTTGCAGCAGACGATCTTCTAATGCTGTCGTGGCACGTTCAACCAGAGTCTGAAGCGTACTAAATTCGTCACTGAGGTGAACGTCAGCTACACGACCAGGAATATACAGTCCTAGTATCCCCATCAGTGAATCTTGTTTTGTAGAAGTCCTTATCATATCTTGGGTACGCAAAGGAATAATCCAATAACCCTCCCACTCAAGTGTTCCTAGTACATTATTGCTTTCTGAATCGTCACCATTAAGCCTATTGCCTTTAGAGTGCAAGAAAGAAACAAGGGTGTTTGATTTTGTTGGTAGTTGATGTGGGCCGATTTGAACCTCAATACGAGCAGTATTATGACCTACGGCAGCTACAAATCCACTGGAAATATGTAGTACATCACAAGCCGCAGCCAGTACGGACTCTAAAAACTGTCTAAGGTCCCCTGTAGTCAGTAGTCGCTCTCCAAGCATCTGGAGACGCTTAACATCATCACGATCACTTGAATTGCCATAAAAATATTGTCGTTCGACAGGTAGACGTAAGACTGTAATGGCATACTGTACTAACAAGACAACTCCCACAACAGCTACTGGAACCCACAAAGTCAAATCAAGCCCAATTATGCGGTCAAGCCATCGCACAAACAAATAAGCACCCGCGGCCAATGATGCAACTATAGGACCACGCAGTATCCACTGGAATAGGCGAGCCTTTATCACTCTGTCAGGTTGAGGGGCTCCAAAAAACGCCACACTATAGGTCATAGAGACAAGAGCTACAGTCATTGCACCATTAGCTGCTAGCGAAGTAATCCAAAAAACAGTGGGGTGAGTCTGTACTATTGATCCCCCTACAGACATCAGGTATGGAAAGACACCAACTGGAACTGCTAACGATGATATCATCAAATAACCCATGCGTCTTCGCGTAGACCTAGTAAGGCATCGCAAAAAGGCCCTATATACATTGATTGCAGCAATCGATGCGGATATAACAAAGATAACCGAAAACAGTGAGAACCATTCTCCGGGACGCAGCCACTGAATGCTCGTGTTTGCTACCACATTCTGTACCACTAATCCAGTATACAGAGCTAAACCGCAGGCACATAATCCAAGAATGTAAGTAATGTAGACAACTGTACGACGGCGCCCGCGCGATGGTTTGCCTGTTTTCGCAAGTAGTGCATCTGAGAAATGCAGATATCCTGCGGGCACTATGCTGATTCCAATCCACTGGCAGTAAAGCCATGTACGTGCCATATCTTTCTGTATTGCAACTGAAGCAACTACATCGCCTAAGTAAATCAGAGTCACACATGCAAGCAATACATTCATGGCCTGCGCTACTCGATCCTGCAAGTTAAATGTGAGTGTATACAACAACATTGAAACAGCAGTTATTACCACTGCTACAACGACGAACTGATTCAACACGGATAAAACACTTGTCACATCAATCATTACTAAATTTATCAACGAAGTTTCATGCTAAAAAAAAGTGCGATATCTTGATTTGAGTAATAGCTATCATTGTACCCACAATAAGCATAACCATTTCTACGACAGAAACATATGGCAGGATAATTTCTGGATTGTGTCACAATGATCAATCTATGTAACCCTGCCCTCATAGCCCATTCTCTCACTGTAACCAACATGGCTGCAGCGATACCTCTGCGTCGCATAGTCCTTTCGACAGCAAAATCAGTGATTACAGCTGCATTTTGAGTAGTACCTCTATCCACAATCAAGAAACCATGCAACTTGCCAGCTGACTCAGCTACTAGAACAAGTGCATGCTTTATTAAATTTGTTTCTAGATCATCAATTGTATTTTGGTTATCCAATTCTATAGAGCGAGGTAAATGTATACGTTGGAAAACCACTTTGATCTGAGCATCTTCTTCCCGCAATTCCATTTGCCATACGTAATCAGTAGTATTAGACACATCTAAAGCACTAATCCTCTTGACATCGGAAGCAGCTGCCTGCCGAACCGAGATTGATGTCCTATCAGAAGATACCATTCTTCGATTTTACCACGAGAGTTATACACGGCGAGACTGAAACCATCTACGGACCACCTCCAATAAATATTGGTATAACGCAGGGTATAGGATAGGCTCCAGCAGCGTTGTACACCACCAGTCGAAATCCGTGCTCTCCTTGAGCATAAAGCGAAGCATCCCAACTACCGAGTACACCTGACGACACAGGAACATCCTGAGTATGCACAGTTAGCCAGTTGTCACCAAGAGTCGATATCTCCAACACGAAAAAAGCAAAATCCACAATGTCTGCGGTACCTTGTACATCCACTTTTCCGGACAAAACTGCCCCTGGAAGTGGGCTGAAAATTACCGCACTTGTATTGTCACAACCCACACCACCTATCGGCACTTGTGTATTTTTCCTTTTTTCTATACCCAATTCTTGGGTCGAAGCTTGTGTTGCCTGTCCTGGCAGCAATAGGACCACATCTGGTGTTACTGTAGGAACTTTTGTTATCATTACCACGTGACCGTTTGGATTATTTGATCCACGCAAAATAGTATCGATCGCAGGTAAAATGTTACGAGCACTAAAATAGACCAACCCAACCGCTCCTGCTAAAACAACCAACATTGACATAGACACTGATCGTTCGCGAATTGCAGTCTCACGCTCAACTATATATGCGCCTATACGCAATTTATGATTAGCAAGTAGGTAGCCTCTAAGGTACCACAAACCTAGCAATCCTAGAATTCCGTAGAGAAGATTTTCATATGAATCTACAAAATCCATTATCGTAGCCATATACCTAACCCCGATCAATCAATATTTCGTAGCACTCCCCTAATGATATTCACAAGCTTTGGTACTATCACACGCCCTGCCTCTAATACTTCCTCATGAGAGGTAGGTGTATTGCCATCCAAATTAGCTTTATTGCTTATACCAGATACACCAAGTACCCTGATACCAGCATGCCTAGCAATAATCACTTCTGGAACTGTAGACATACCAACTGCGTCAGCGCCGATAACCTTAAGAAAACGAAGGTCTGCTGGTGTCTCGAAGTTGGGGCCTGCTAGCGATGCGTATACTCCTTGCCGCAAATCTAAATCTAAGTCAGCTGATACACGCAAGACAGTATCACGCAAAACATCATCGTAAGCATTCATCATATCTGGAAATCGAGGTCCTAGAGAATCAATGTTAGGGCCCCTTAAAGGACTTAAACCACCCATTCCAATTAAATTGATGTGATCATTTATCAACATCAAATCCCCAGGATTAAATTTAGGGTTCACACCTCCAGCCGCGTTAGTTACGAACAAGGTCTCAACACCAAGCAACTGCATTACACGAACTGGTAATCCGATTTGAGACATATTGTAACCTTCATAATAATGGGCTCTTCCCTGCATAACCATCACAGCTTGGTCCTCTAATTCACCAATTACCAGCTGCCCAGAATGTCCTTCCACTGTAGACTCCGGCCAATTGGGAATCTTGGAATACTCTATATAATCTGCATTGTCTACTTCATCTGCCAGCAATCCTAATCCTGATCCAAGAATTATGCCTATTTTAGGCCTGTGTGAAGACTCTGTCTGAATCAAATCAGATATTTCTTTAAATTGCTCTAGGGACATATACTCTGTCATTTTTTTACCTATTTTTTCTAATGATGAAAAGCTAATTTCATAGCAAATTGTATACGATTCAAGAAAACATACATAATCATATGACCACAAGTCGCAAATTGCTACAAATTAACGAATACAGAAGGATAACCTAATCATGCATGTTACAATAATTTTCGCAATGAACAAAGCCCGTGTAGAGTGCATACCAAACTTCTCCGAAGGACGACGCCTGACTGTAATTGACGCTATCACAGATTCTATAGCCAAAATACCAAAAGCAACAATACTTGACCGACATATAGATGCACATCATAACCGCACCGTAATAACATACGTAGGATCTCCGGCATCAGTATTGCAAGCGGCTTTTCAAGCAGTTTCAACTGCTTCTACCTTAATAGATATGGAACAACATAATGGGGAGCATCCAAGAATAGGGGCAACAGATGTCGTTCCATTCGTGCCACTTAATGGAACAGCCATGAAGACTTGCGTGCAAATGGCTGTAGAACTAGGATCAAAAGTAGGAGATGAATTGGGCATACCAGTGTACCTTTATGAGCAAGCAGCTATTAAATCTGCAAGGAGAAATCTAGCCAATGTCCGACGTGGAGAGTATGAAAAACTCAGAAATAGTATATCTATCGACCCTAAACGTTATCCTGATTTTGGACCCAAAAAACTAGGGTCGCCCGGCGCCACAGCTATAGGAGCACGCACACCTTTAATAGCATTTAATGTCAATCTAACAACAAATGATGTGCTAATAGCACAAAACATAGCTAAGACTATACGTCAATCTTCAGGAGGATTGGAATGCGTCAAAAGTATTGGGATTATGGTTGATGGACTAGCACAAGTATCTACAAATATCACAGACCACACTAAAACACCGGTTATAGAGGTCGTTGATGCTATTAGAAGCGAGGCTGCTAACTATGGGGTTGATATAGATCACTCTGAAATTGTAGGATTGATACCTCAAGATGCTCTGGAGAAAATTGAGAGATGGCACCTACCTGAAAACTTGGAATTATCAAACTATATTCTCGAGCAACGTCTATCTGCATCGCTGCAATCATAACTCTAGTACATATGATAGGCTAGATACAGACTTCTACAACTCTACATTATCGAACCTCATTAGTGGTCACGAGATAATCATATATCTGTTGCGCTATGACCGCATATCCAGAGGGATTGGCATGACCATCTATGCCATAATACAAGTCTTGCTTAGAAGATTCAACAATCATTGCAGGCAACACGTCAACAAATCCAACATTGTTAGTCTTTGCCCAAGCAGCTAATCTTTTGGAAGGATAATAATGCTCCTCATTCCAAGGACCCTTCCCAGGGATGTGAACTATGATCACATTTGCTCCTATGCTACCAGCAATCTCTACCATATCACTGTACTCATTCTCGATTGAAACCCAATCATCCTCATGATGGCCATTTTCTAGAAAAACTTCTTCCCACTTGGGGTCATAAATCTGAGACATTCGGTACGCAGTTATTCTTCTAAGTACAATTCTCAAGAAATGCGAATTATTGTAAAGCACATGACCCAATATTCCCATATCATTAGCTACTTTGGTTTTCAGGTATCCGGATCTATCAAGCACAACTGCGTCAAGACCATAATGTGTATCTATGACGTCATTAGGTACGAAGCCTATTATTATTAAATCAGGCGCATAATTCTTTCCATAATGCTGCAATAGAATATGTTGGGCCTCCGGATAATAGCGAGGTATTCCTGCCTTAATTATCTCAACCTTGGGATGAACTGATAATCTATCATTGAGCATAGTCTCTAGACTAAATAGATATGTCTGTTCGAGTTCAGCGCCAACGCCATAAGTGAAGCTATCTCCCAAACCAAGTATCCTGAACACACCTTTGTCTTTGTGTAATGTATGTTCGACATCCCTAAATCCAAAACTGTTGTGCTTATAGTTGTATTCATATTCTTGACTTACAGCAGTTCCACTGATTACACTAAAAGGCTGCGGCTTGTATGGCAAATATCTGTCAGATATATTGTTACCATATTGGTTGACTAGTGGATGCGGATAAACTAAACGTACAAATAGTTCAATCAATATTAGTATAAATATGACACTGCTAAGCATTAATAATATAGGATGATAGGAAAATTTATACATATTCAGTAAAAAATGCTGATTGACCAGTTACGTTAGTAAATACTATACAACATATATCTTTGAGTTTCCACCCAATCGTTGAAGAGCTATTGTTCCAGTGGTACTTGCCTTCCAGCTATTACATGACTTGTTTACTTCTTTTCTTTAATTGATTCCTGGAACGGCTTTTGCAACCTAATCGCATAAGGTACAGACCATATTCTGATATATAGATATATATATATTTGACAAACAACAACTAACTATGCGTAACTTTTACAATCTATCAACCTTGATTACTGCGTGCTATACTAATGGCTTGCGTACCATTCTTTCCTGGACTTCTTATACAACAAATGCCAATACCCAACGATAACATAACCTCGGTACCTGAATCGACTGTACGTCTATCTTGGGCTACGGCTGGATTATTGATCTTTTTTGTTGTAGCAGCAGCGTTTGCCAGCTACATGGTATATGTTACCGCAAAACAGTGGGCTACCAACCGCGGCAGCAACACCATAACCACTAGTATGATAGATAATCAAATAGATACTTCGAATAATATAGTAGTAAATGAGTCGAAGACAAACAAAGAGAATGAATCTAAATTGATGGAAACCGAAGTAAGTGACACTACTGTATCAGGCACCTCAGACGGACTTCGTACCACTATTTTATTAATGGGTATCGATAAGAGACAGGGTATGGAACAGGAACGAGCATTCCGAACGGACACAATGATACTAATTACCATAGATCCTGTAGGTAAGAAGGTAGGTATGCTTTCTATTCCTAGAGATTTATGGGTAAACATTCCTGGTTTTGAGGCTAGAGATCGTATTAATACAGCAAATTTCAAAGGCGACGCTTATAGGCTACCTGGTGGCGGACCTGAACTTGCTATGGAGACAATAGCTGCCAACCTTGGCATACAAGCTGATAACTACATCCGTATAAATTTTACAGCTTTCGAGACCCTAGTAGATGAAATCGATGGAATAGAAATCAATGTACCACAAGCTATCGACGACCCACGGTACCCAGACTGTTGCACAGGTTACGATCCTCTATATATTCCGCAAGGTGTAAGACATATGGATGGTAGCTTAGCTCTAAAATACGCACGTACCAGAGCCACTTACGGGGGAGATTTTGACCGTGCGGCCAGACAACAGCAAGTACTACTTGCGGTGAGGGATAAAATTCTCACCATGAAAATGCTACCTAAATTGGTTGCTCGAGCACCCAAATTGTATTCCACTTTGTCAGGCAGTTACGACACAGACTTAACTCTGGAAAAAATAGTCGGTCTAATGGATTTAGTTAGGGAAATAGATAGCGACAACATTCAGTCGATAGTAATCAACGGTGATTACCTACTGAATGAGTTCACAACCTCGGAGGGAGCACAAGTTGTATTGCTAGATTCCCAGGCATTCCGAAAAGTGCGCGAGCAAATGTTCTACAAACCAGCACCGTATATTCAATCAACCATAGACACCAACATTTTGGCACTTGATGAACTTGCTACCATTGAAATCCAAAATGGTTCTGCTCGTGGCGGTATTGCCAATATGACATCAGAATACCTTAAAGAACAAGGATTTAGTGTTATTAGTGTAGGAAACGCTGATCAGTTTGACTACCAAAACACCATCATTTATGATTACTCAGGCAGTTACTATACTACGAGATGGTTGGCTGAACACTTCAACGTACAACCAACACATATTATTGACATTAGCGATCGAAGTAGCTCTGCAGATGTCCGTATCATTATTGGTCGCGATTTTGTGCTTCCTTCTTAAAATAAGGTTTGAATCAATTATCCGTATTGCTTCAATATACTCTGAACCTGCGACAAATACGTCTTACCAAATATATTTAGATGATTCAACAAGTGGTATAAGTTATATACATCAATCCTATCACGATATCCCGGCGCAAGTGGTCGTACACCTTCGTAGGCAATGTAAGCCTCAGAATCGAATTGACCAAACAAGCTAGTCATGGCTAGTTCAGCCTCAGCCCATCCAAAATGGGCAGCCGGATCAACTAGTACTGGTATACCACCTGGTCCAGATATAAGATTTCCTAGCCAGAGATCTCCATGTATTAGACTTGCAGGCTGAGATGGAACAAGATCATTCAACCGGTACGCAACCCGATTCAACAAATCGTAATATTCTTTATCTAGCAAGCCTGCATCACGAGCAAGATCCCCCTGAAAACGCAAACGGTATTCGGCAAAAAATGAATGCCCATCCCTTGTCCAAGAGTTTATCTGAACAGTACTACCAATAAAATTGTCTTCTGGAAATCCAAACTGCTCACCCATACTCAAGTGTATTTGCGCTAATCCTTCACCCAGAATAGACCAAAAATTCGATGTGGGAACATTGTGTGGAATATATTCCATGAGTAGCCAGTACTCTCCACACTCATATACCTCAGGTACTCTTAAGCCTCCAGAAACAGCCAATGCATGCAAACCCTCGGATTCCCGAGTGAACATATCTTTAGGACCTTTGGAGTTGATTTTTAGCAAAGATGGAGGCCCGCACTCTGTCTCTAGCAAATACACCGCATTGATATACCCGCCTTCAAGTGGTTCTAGAGCAATTACTGAGCCCCAACCACATTTTCTTAGATATTGTGGCACATCTTCAGGAAGATTCACTAGCTCTCCAGTATATTCAAAAGATTTTCACATGAACGGTCTAACATCTGATAGACATCCTCAAAGCCTCTATTACCTCCAAAATACGGGTCCGGTACATCAAGCTCTTGCTGTACATCAGGATCAAACACACGCATCATATGAACGCGTTCGCTATCAGATTCCTTCTTAACCATACCTAACAAATGTAAATAATTGTTGCGATCCATGGCCAGTAACATGTCAAATCTCTTGAAATCCTTTTTGTTGACCTGACGCGCCCGACTCTTCAGTGCAATCCCATGTCTTAGTGCAGTAGCACGCATACGAGAATCAGCAAGGTCACCAACATGCCAGTTACCAGTACCTGCTGACTCAACCATGTATTTGTCCTGCAAACCATGTTGACTCAGTTTGTGTTGGAATATACCCTCTGCCAATGGACTCCGACATATATTTCCCATACATACAAACAAGATGCCTGCGACATCACTTTGACTATGTTGTGTCATATTCATTAATATATACTCCAATGTCGGTATTGGTGTTAAGATAGTGTTATATTATCCATGACTTTGTAGATTAACATCGGTAAACGTCACAACATCCCGGTCAAAAACACTAAATTCCTAGTCTAACATTGTAGCGCAGTTAATGATTATGAGTATGCTCATGCTATAATTCATTTACCGTATTTGGTACATATTCTAGTTTAGGTGATCTAGATTTGATATTTCTGATAACCGGTGGAGCCGGCTTTCTCGGCAGCGCGCTTGCAAACCGCCTTTCTGGAGACGGTCATGAAGTACGCGTAATAGATGACCTTAGCGCTGGAGAAGTGGAACGCTTGGACGAGAAGGTTCTCTTTACACGTGGAGATGTAAACGATCGTCCAAAATTATGGACGCTTCTACAAGACGTGGAATGTGTATATCATCTAGCAGCTCGCGTATCAGTGCCACAATCTGTTTTGTATCCACGCGAGTACAATGCTGTCAACGTAGGCGGCACTGTAAGTGTAATGGAAGCAATGCGAGATGCAGGGGTTAAAAGAGTGGTGCTTACATCATCCGGAGCAATCTATGGTGAGCAGTCAACACAGCCATTACGTGAGAACATGGTGCCAAATCCTGATTCGCCTTACGCAGTTGGCAAACTATCAGCGGAGTATTATGTTCGTACTATAGGTATACTATGGGGTCTCGAAACTGTGGCATTGCGAATATTTAACACATATGGGCCAGGACAACCACTACCTGCATCTCATCCCCCAGTCGTTTCACGTTTCCTCAAATGCGCTGCTAGTGGTGAATCGATAATCATATACGGTAATGGCAAACAGACACGTGATTACGTATATATTTCCGATGTTATAGATGCTCTCACTGCCGCAGCAACAGCGAAAACCGTAAGTCAAAGTGTTATCAATGTAGGCAGTGGCGTCGCACTAAGTCTAAACGATCTCGTTAGAGCAGTGAGTAAAATTATGAACATGACATTAGATCCGATTTACAACAATAGTGAATCCGGCGGAGTGAGAGAAATGTGCTCAGATATTGGTGAGGCAAAGAACAAGCTAAGATACCAACCACGTGTGTCTATATCAGAAGGATTAAAACGAACTATTTCTGTTGATAAACGATTCCACCAACAATTATATTAGATTGCAAACATGTCAAGACTTCCAATTAGTTTTTTTTCCAGGTCAACACTAACTGTCGCCAGAGAGTCTCTAGGCAAGAAGTTAGTCAAAATAGAATTAGATGGTACTCGCATATCAGGAACAATTGTTGAGGTAGAGGGATATATTGGGGAAGCAGACTTAGCATGCCATGCAAGCGTTGGCCTAACCCAGCGTACACAAATACTCTATGGTAAACCTGGAACATTGTACATTTACTTGATTTATGGCATGCACTGGATGCTAAATTTGGTCACCGAGCCTGAAGGTTTTCCAGCCGCAATCTTAATAAGAGCACTTTTTCCGACAGGTGGTACAAATGTCATGAAAGAGAGGCGCAATAGCTCAGTGTCTGAATTGACTAACGGTCCAGCCAAACTCGCACAGGCTTTTGGAATGAACAAATCATGGAATGGGTACAATACTTGCGCACCTAATTCAAAACTATTTCTAGCAAACGCCCCATTGAGGGAAAACATGGTAACAATTTATAGTCCACGAAAAGGAATTCACAACACACCTGAACCCTGGCGTTCACTGCCATGGAACTTGACTACACAACTTGAATTAAGCGAGAAGGTGTATATTTAATGGGTATTCTCGATGGGAAAAAAGCGTTAATATTTGGAGTAGCTAACAAGCGCTCAATTGCATGGGGTATTGCGAGAGCCATGTATCGTGAGGGTGCCACAATAGGTCTTAGCTATGCTGGTCCTGCGTTACTAAAGCGTCTAATCCCATTGGCCCAAGAAGTTGAAGCTAATTTTGTGGAAGAATGTGATGTAACTAATGATGAAGCAATTGACAATTTGTTTGTCAAAGTAGATTCAGAATTAGGTAATATAGACATACTGATTCACTCTATAGCTTTTGCCGATCGTGATGACCTAAGTGGTCCCTACTACTCTACTAGTCGCAAAGGATTTCAGTTAGCTATGGATATAAGCTGTTATTCTTTTACTGCACTAGTGCGCCGTTCAGTACCATTTTTCAATCCTGGTAGCAGCTGTCTTACGATGACCTATTATGGGGCTGAGAAAGCTGTTCCGCATTACAATATTATGGGAGTAGCTAAAGCTGCCCTAGAAGCCTCTGTGCGGTATTTAGCTGCGGATCTAGGTCCACTGTCACACCGCGTCAATGCAATATCTGCAGGACCTATACGTACATTAGCAGCTGCTGGAGTGTCTGGATTCAAATCTATGCATAGTGAGTTTGTAGATATCGCCCCATTAAGACGTAATGTCACTAATGATGATGTCGGAAACGCAGCGGTATATCTAAGCTCAGATCTTGCATCTGGGGTTACAGGCGAGATTCATTATGTAGATTCTGGATTCAATATAGTGGGTGTCACTAACCCTTCAAAATAAATTTAAGACAAAACATAGCGTAACCACAGATTGGCTCTATTGTTAATAACATTAGCTATTAAATTGATTGGCAAATGAAAGGAGATTTAATTATGCAGATCACTCACAGCAATAACGATGTAATGATTGATGTTTTTGGTGCCGCAACCGAGATGGCATTGATTCCTCGCATCATAAGGGAAATTGTTCTGGTAGTGACTGGCAGCATATTGATTGCCCTTGCTGCTCAATTTTATTTTCCATTACCATTTTCACCTGTGCCAATTACTGGTCAGACTTTCGCAGTACTGTTGCTAGCAGCTTTATATGGTCACAATCGCGGAGGATTGACTGTACTAACATATCTAATACTAGGAATCGCTGGAAGACCAGTGTTTGCCAGCGGCGCTTTTGGAATAGCTACTATTATTGGTCCAACAGGTGGTTATTTGGTGGGTTTCTTACCAGCAGCCTACATTGTAGGTTTGCTAAGTAAGAAAGGCTGGGACCGCAAAGTTTGGACTACTGCAACTTCCATGATCATAGGAAATGTTATTATTTATTTGGCTGGAATAACTTGGTTATCAAGATTCGTTGGCTGGGACAATGTACTTCAAACTGGCTTAATACCCTTTCTAATTGGAGATGGTGCCAAAATTGCCCTGGCAACATTACTACTACCGACCGGATGGAAATTGATAAATAAACCAAGAAATTTACAGTAACAACGTCAAGTTTGTTCATAGAATTCTTTTAGAGCAAGAGGAAGAACGAAAGGAATACGTATTACTTTATTGTTACAGTTAAAGCGCACGCTATACGTAGCGTGTTGATTAGGATTAAAATCATCGGCAAAACAAAAGACCGCATTCAGATACCTACTGCGGCCATTCTTGCCCAAAGCGAACCGTAGCCCCAAGCCGTTAATCACCTCACGCCGGTGGCCAATCTCAGTGTTTCCCTCCAGCTCAGCGGCGGTTACTTCCGTAAACTTCGTTATTGACTGCATCTGACCCTCCACTTTGATAGACTGCTCCAGTTCCTGCGATAACGTATCAACATCCTCCGATTGTTGCTCCAACTGAATATCCAATGGCTTCCTCCGGGCGGTATATTGCTTCTTGTCTATTGCTTCATCCAGATACAGGTCTAGCAGCCGTGATAACTTGAGCTCGGTATTGGTGT
>DCAJ01000041.1:0-500 GCA_002311455.1 Anaerolineales bacterium UBA1136
TAAGGCCAGGTTACTTGCTCGGAGAACGCGTATTGAGACCTGCACAAGTTCGTGTTGCTAAGTAGTGAATAAGTCATAAGGCACATAGACATTATGGGAAAAATAATCGGAATAGATCTTGGTACAACAAACTCCGTAGTAGCAATAATGGAAGCTGGAGAACCTACCGTTATTTCTAGTTCAGAGGGTGGACGACTTGTACCTTCAGTAGTAGCAGTGAATCCGAAAACGGGTGAGCGTATGGTAGGACAAGTAGCGCGCAGACAGGCAATTACAAATTCAGATAACACTCTTTTTTCTGTAAAGCGCTTCATGGGTCGCAAGTTTGATGACCCCGAAGTGCAAAGGACACTACAATATATTCCTTACAAGGTAAGTAGTGATGTGAAAGGAGAGTTGCGTGTCCATATGAACGGTAAGGAATACTCTCCACAAGAAGTGTCAGCAATGATATTAGCAAAACTAAAAAATGACGCTGAAGCCTACCTCGGCGAGTCTGT
>DCAJ01000041.1:582-13070 GCA_002311455.1 Anaerolineales bacterium UBA1136
CAACGTCAAGCCACTAAGGATGCTGGTCGTATTGCGGGTCTAGAGGTGCTACGTATTATCAACGAACCCACCGCTTCGTCGCTAGCATACGGTCTCGAAAAACAATCTGAAGAAACTATAGCAGTATTTGATTTGGGAGGCGGTACATTTGATGTCTCAATTCTTGATGTAGGTGATGGGGTATTTGAAGTACAGGCAACCAATGGTAACACCCACCTAGGGGGCGATGATTTCGATGTGCGTGTTGTTGAATGGATTACCGATAATTACAGTAAGGATCAGGGTATAAACCTAAATGAAGACAAACAAGCGCTGCAACGCATTAGAGAGGCAGCGGAAAAAGCTAAGGTTGAACTAAGTACTGTAATGCAAACTGAAATTAACCTTCCATTCATCACTGCTGACGCAAGTGGTCCAAAACACCTAAACTACACACTGTCACGCGCAAAATTAGAAGAGTTAACTGAAGATTTAATTGAACAATCTATCAAGCCTGTAGAAACGGCTTTAGAAGACGCGCGCCTTACAATTGCCGATGTGGATGAGGTTATACTAGTTGGAGGAATGACTCGCATGCCTGGAGTTCAAGAGGCTGTACGCAAATTCTTCAATCGTGAACCCGACAAGAAAGTTAATCCAGATGAGGTTGTAGCCATAGGAGCTGCTATACAGGCTGGAGTACTTGGAGGGGATATCACTGATGTGCTACTGCTTGATGTAACTCCACTAACACTTAGTATTGAAACTCTTGGCGGAATTACCACCGCCCTAATTGAGCGCAATACGACTGTGCCTACTACAAAAAGCCAAACGTTCTCTACTGCATCTGACAATCAGTCCGCAGTAGAGATAAATGTGATGCAAGGCGAGAGATCTATGGTAGCTGACAACAAAAGTCTTGGGAAATTTGTTCTAGATGGCATACCATCTGCACCTCGTGGTAGACCACAAATAGAGGTTACTTTTGATATAGACGCTGATGGTATCTTAAATGTTAGCGCAAAAGACAAAGCCAGCACTCGTAGCCAAAATATTACTATTAAAGGATCATCAGGTCTTTCGGACGAAGATATTGCAACTATGATTGCTTCGGCTGAAAAACATAGTGAGGAAGATAGGCAACGCAAAGAAGTCATAGAAGTCCATAATGCTGGAAACTCAGCGCTACACAGAGCAGCCCGTGCATATAGCAAATTAAACGAAAACACAGACGATGATGTAAAACAAAATTTGCAAGAAAAAATAGACGAGCTCCAAGAAATCTTGACAGGTGAAGACCTTACAAGCATAAGGGAGTCAACATCCACATTACAGAAAGAAGTCGAAAAAATTGCTGTAATGATTTCCCAACTTAATGAAATCTCAGATGATGCAGAAAACAACATACCTCAATCGGATACTGACTCCGATGAAGCAAACCAGAATAGTCCTGACTCGGACTCAGACGTTGTTGATGGCAATAGCACTGAGGTATGACATAAGCATAGTTACTCACAGAGTATGATTAATCACACCATAACCATTAAACACCGTGTCTAGCAAACAAGATTACTACGACATTCTCGGCGTTGCACAGGATGCAGACTCTGATACTCTCAAGAATGCTTACCGTCGTCTTGCCAAACAACTTCATCCTGATGTAAATAACGATGAATCCTCTGAGGCTCAGTTCAAGGATCTTAACGAAGCGTATGGAGTACTGTCAGACCCTGAAAAACGGGCCGCCTATGACCGCTATGGTCATGAAGGTCTACGAACGATGGGTCTTAATGATTTCTCCAGTGGTTTCCCTTTTGACGATATCTTTGACCAATTTTTTGGGGAATCTGGTGAAAGTCGACGTGACAAGCGTAGACAACCAAGACGTGGGTCTGACCTACGATACAATCTTACCATCTCCTTCGAACAGGCTGTAAATGGTGCAACTCAAGAAATCGAAATCACACGTCCAGAAACATGCTCTAGGTGCAGTGGGTCTCGTGCTGAGCCTGGGACATCTACCAGTCACTGCGTTCAATGTGCTGGCAGAGGAGAGATACAAGAAGTACGTCAGACTTTCTTAGGTTCAATGGTCAATGTAACCATATGTCCAAACTGTCAAGGTAGTGGTGAGAAAATAAGCTCTCCATGTACAAAATGCAACGGCATAGGTCAGCACAATGCAACAAGAAAACTTTTGGTCAGCATACCAGCAGGCGTAGACAACGAAACACAAATCCGCCTCTCGGGTGAAGGGGGCCCCGGTCAACTTGGACAACCCAATGGCGACCTTTATGTAGTATTAACTGTCGAGCAACACAAATTTTTTCAGCGTAGGAATGACGACATCATACTTGAATTGGAAATCAATATATCAGAAGCAGCTCTGGGTACTACTGTTATGATACCTACTATTGATTCTCAGGAAGAACTTCGCATACCCTCTGGAACACAACCTGGAGACATATTGCGACTACGAGGTCTGGGAGTACCAAACGTACGAAATGGTAAGCGTGGAGACCAAATCGTAATAACTACTATTTCTATTCCCAAGCAAACCACTTCTGAACAGGAGCGCTTGCTCAGTGAGCTAGGCAACACATTCCAGCACAGGGCTAGACCCAAAGAACACACAGGAGAAAAGGGATTCTTCGAACAAGTACGGCAAATTTTAGGTAGGTGAACACTTTTTCGACTTATAATTCGCAAGTGTTTGATAAAGATAGCAAATACATCTGGCTTGAAGTAAGTGTTACAGTTGAACCTGAAACTGTAGACACAGTGGCCGAAACATTAGGTCGTTTCAGTCACGGCGGAGTATCAATAGAGCCAATTCAAACTTCCAGCGACACCTGTCCTGATATACAGGAAAAAGAATTTATCAGTCAAACCTACAAATTTATGCAGGTACGCGCATACTTCGAAGTAACCACTAACCTGAAAGATAAAATCCACCAACTTGAGAGAGAACTCTGGCCATTAGGAATGATTGCTCGCCAATCAGGCCTAATGGCTCCCAAACCTCAGTATAAACCCATAGAAGATACCAATTGGTCCACCATGTGGAGGAACCAGTACAAACCTCTTAGAATAGGGAATAAATTGATAGTAATACCACCTTGGACAAATATTAATACAGAGTCAAATGACATTGCTGTAGTTATTGAACCAGGACAAGCATTTGGCACTGGAGCCCATCCCTCAACCCAGCTATGTCTGCAAGCTATAGAACAGCACCTAATACCTGGGGATAGCGTACTTGATTTAGGGTGCGGTTCCGGAATTCTAGCCATCACTGCGCTCAAATTAGGTGCATACCGGGCAACTGGTTTAGATACCGATCATAACTCAATGCACGCGGCTCGCCAAAATGCAATAACAAACAATGTATTCGACAGATTTCAGTTGGTACAAGGTTCGTTAAATGCGATCAAGAAAAAACGGCAATATAGGATCGTAGTAGTCAACATACTTTCCCGTACAATTATGCAATTGATAGAAAATGGTCTATCTGATATAGTAGCAAAGAATGGAATATTGATCCTTTCAGGAATCCTTGCAGAACAATCTACTCAAATAGAACTAGCACTCGATGATGTTGGAATGACATTAATATCAAAAATAAGAATGACAGAAGCCATTCACACAAACTGTCAGTGGGTATCATTGATGTATAGTCAAGAGCTTACAGACAAACAGGTATCAAAAACATTTGAGTAACATCTATTGTTATGATACAATATAAAGTACTCTGCATTTCAGAGTTAACTGCAACATACATTACAAACTATTAATATATACAGTCAGATACAATTAGATGACAACTAAAGTTCTTCAATCCAAACTGGAGCCAAACAAATTAGTGGGATTACACCGTGAGCGAACTTAATTCAGTCATCCACCAACCAGTTCGGCTGCGAATAATGTCTTTGGTCACATCCTTAGATGGTGAAAAGCAGATAGAGTTCACTTATCTTCAGAAAATTCTTCAAGTAACAGCAGGCAATCTTGGTTCGCACCTGCGCAAACTTGAAGATGCGGAATACATCATCACCCAGAAAACATTTTTCTCTCGTAAACCGCGTACTTATGTAGAACCCACTCCACTAGGGCACCAAGCCTTTGCTGAACATGTAGCTGCTCTAGCTGATATATTGCAGCAGACTGCTGTGAACAAACCGGGCGAGTCAGACTGACTCGCTTACTGGTTCTGCTCAACAGAACCAACTCTCAGTTAGTCCAGCAGGTATGGGGCGTTTCTGGGAAACTATCCTGCCAAACGGCGGGAGCTTACCTGCCATAGTATATGCTAATGCCTCTATAGCGGTAAAAGTTTTACTATAATCTATACCCTCGTTTTGTGACTGTCGAACAACCTTATTGATTTGCGACCACAATTGTTCCATCCGCCAATCTGGATGATTCCACCTGTAAGTAAAATTCTCTGCATCTAAATTACCAATCCAGTCAGCATTGGCATGCTGGTCTAACAATGCAGACCCAGGAGGTATTAACAATCTAAGGCTGAATTGCACAGAATCTATATTTTGTACCAAATCATGAGTGTGTACAAAGTCAAGCAACTCTAGATAATCATCTAGAGTTGACCATGGAGTAAAAGGAAGTAGAGATGGACGCCAAGATATTTTTGCTTTTTTCATTAAATCCAGCACGAGCATTATATCTGACCTACTATGACCTTTATCAAGTACATTAAGCACATTATCGCTTAGTGTCTCCATAGCAGATATCACAAACGCACACCCAGCACTCTTCATTTCTGATAGTAGATATTTGTACCTTAACAAATGTGGAATTCGAGCAGTGAAGTTAAATGTAAGTTCTGGAAACTCAGCATGCATAGCACCAACAATTCTGCGTGCGTGACCAGGCCCATTGAGAAAATCAGGATCATTAAAGCTTATATGTCGAACTCCGTGTTCCACCTGATTACGAATATCAGCCATGACAATATCCTTGGGAACAACAAAAAATTTTCCGTGGTAGACAGATGTTACAGGACAATGACGACACACATACTTGCATCCTCTACTAGTCTCTGTGCTGCCAGCCAGATGCAGTTCGCCCAGCTCATCTCGAAAATGAGCATAGCTATCGAACTGAGGTAGATCAGCACGGTCTGGCACTACAAATGAAGTCCTCTGCAAGACGGGTTTGGCCATACTTTGTACAGTGCGAACTCCCGACGGTGGTTTTTTATATTGAAAGCAATCCTCTATCACTACTCGAGCCAAATCAACTATTGCAGATTCGAACTCACCGGAGATAGTACTGTCTGCACAATGTTCTTCAAACAAGTACTCAGAATTTAAGCCAGCATAATCCCCATAGAAACAAATGTGGGCTTGCGGATTTAACGCACGAACACGTTTAGACGCTGCAACACCCAATCTCAATGCATTGTGCATACGTACTGACACTAACACTAAACGTGCAAACTTAATATGTTCTGCGTAAGCCTCTATATCTTCAACCGCCAAATCAATGCCAGCGGCATCCATCCCATCATCACGGAGAAATTTCAATGGTGAAGCAAGACTGAATGGTTGGTGTCCAAGCTCATAGCATGAAATCAAAAGCACTTCGGGACAGTTGATTGCAATACTCATAGTATGATTTTAGCACTTTGTCTTACAAATGTCTTCTAGTATTTTAGTGGTAAGCATGCCAGCAATATCGTATTGGGTATCCATAATTTCTTGATGCCGTTAATTTGATTACTATTAGAAACCAAGACATCAAAATAATTTTGGTACAATAGTCCACTCAGAAGACATTCCACCTCTAACAAACTACGGTTAGGTACAATGAAATCCTGAAACTCTGTGGACACATGTCACTCAAAACAAACATAGGATGCTCTAACGTAACAATACAAAGAAACCTATATTGACAACTGTTCTAATTATCACACTGCTAGTATTAATTAATGCCCTATACGTTGCAGCAGAATTTGCTACAGTAAGTGCTAGACGCACTCGTGTAAACCAAATTGCTAGCGACGGAAATTTGCTGGCTCGACAATTACTACTAATACTTAATGACATAAATCGACTTGATCGCTACGTTGCAGCGTGCCAGGTTGGGATTACAGCCACTTCACTACTTTTAGGTGCTTATGGACAAAACGTTTTGGCGGTAAGTATTACACCATTACTATCTAACTTAGGTTCTCTTGCAGGACCAACGGCACATTCATTGTCGATAACAGCCACGTTAATAGTGCTTACATGCCTACAAATGATACTCGGTGAGCTATTACCCAAATCCATTGCTATCCGATACCCAGAAAGGGTATCGCTAGCAACTCTTGTACCTATGCGTTGGTCACTTCGCCTATTCCAGCCACTTATTTGGCTATTTAACGGTAGTGGGAAACTACTACTTAAGTCACTAAGGTTGGACACCAATAGTAGACACAGCACAGCACATACTCTATCAGAAATACAGCTACTAGCCGCTGATAGCAAAGAGGCTGGAATACTGACTTCCGGCGCTTATTTGATGCTTAGAAACACATTGCGATTACGCAATCTCACTGCCAAACATATTATGACACCTCGTAATCTTTTGATAACCGTTCCCGACACAATGTCAATCTCTGAATTATTGCCAATATGCACGGAGTCAGGCTTTAGTAGAATCCCAATCTACAGTGAAAACATAGACAACATAATAGGTTTCGTGCATATCAAAGATTTGCTGCGCATGCACTTGCAAGATCATGAGAAGATCACATCAATATTGCGCGATATTCTGTTTATCAATGAAACAATGCCAACAGCAGATATCTGGAAGACTCTTTCAGCTAAAAGACAGTATATCTCCATTGTTTTAGATTTGAAAAACCATACCACCGGGATTATCACATATGAAGACCTTATCGAAGAGGTGTTTGGTGAACTTCACGGTACCGAGTATACTGCCGTTCTGGTTCTTCGTNNCCATGAATTTTTCAGCAGATGCCACAAATAGAATAGCCTTACATGCCGACATGCTCATCTCTGATGTCAACGAGTACTTAGGCATCGATCTGCCAACCATGTCATCTGGCACAATCGGTAATTTAGTTCAGAAACAAGTGGTGCATTCACCAAAGATTGGTGACGAAATCGTAGTGAGACCCTCTATGATCAAAATGCGAGTAGAAGATATGGACGACACAAAAGTTACAAAACTTTCTATTTCTGTTTCGGACGCTACTCATACAATTCATCCCTCACAAAATCGAAAATGACACATAATATATTATCCTCGCTAGGCACTTCAATACACCCTACCAACCTTATATTGCCGGCATTAGTCACAGCATTTCTAGTTCTGATCAATGGTCTATTTGTAGCGGCAGAATTTGCGATAATTGGAGTACGACGCACTCAAATAGAACCACTAGCAAAGGAAGGAAGCAAACGAGCACAGCTAGTGCTAGAAGTTCTTCAATCTCCAAATGCTACAAACAGATATATAGCCACCGCTCAATTAGGTATTACTCTAGCGTCTCTAGGTCTTGGTATGTATGCCGAACCTCGTATTGCGATTTTTATAGAGCCTTACATAAGTACATTTACCAGATCATCGCTTAACGACATGGTTGTACATTCTATAGCAACACTGATATCACTTGCTTTTCTAACCTACATACACGTAGTCTTTGGAGAAATGGCTCCCAAATCATTAGCCCTAAGTGACTCTAAACGTGCTGCTTTGACAATAATAAGCATAATGTATTGGACCCAGAATCTGTTAGCCTTACCTGTGTCAGGACTAAATTTCTTAGGAGATAGTTTGCTAAGTCTACTTAGAGTACGCCCGCCTAAACACGATGCTCGTTTGCACTCTACTCGCGAGCTAGCTCAACTTGTTAATGAAAGTGCCCTGGGTGGCATGCTTCAGGATAACGAAAAAATGTTGCTATTAGGTGTGTTTGGGTTTGCGGACCAGAAAGTACATCAAGTCATGACACCTCGTAACCGCTTACAAGCTATCTCATATGATACCCCATTAGACCAAATCATGACTCAGGTCACTGACAGCAGATACAGTCGTTTCCCAGTATATCGTAATGATCTTGACCATATTATTGGAATACTTCATGTTAAAGATCTAGCACGCCAGCAATTGCTCAGTAAAGACGATATATTTGACTTACGTCTTCTAATGAGGCCAGCACCATATATACCAGAACATGCTCCAATAACTAGTATGATGGCAGCCTTTAAACGTAACCATGTTCACATGGCCGTAGCGCTTGATGAATATGGAGGTACTGCTGGCATAGTAACATTAGAGGATTTGGTGGAAGAGATAGTAGGTGAGGTGCAAGACGAATTTGATCTATATTCCGAACCGCTGGTCAGAATATCTTCTACAACACTAGAGACTCTAGGAAGTTGCCCAGTTAATGTCCTTCAAGAGTACGTCGATTTAGGTTCTCGTGATAACCTTCCTGACGTAGAGACTGTCAGTGGATTACTGATGACGTGGCTTGGCAGACCACCACAACTACAGGACCGCCATATACATCATAATGGCAATATAGTGTTCACAGTACTGTCCGTTGACGGCTTGACGGCCACAAGGGTACGTGTAGAGTACACCCTACCGTCAAAAGACTAAAATACTACAGCCTATTAGATATACTTCTATCGCTGGAAATAAGATTATAGCAATAGTGATTGCACTTCAATATCATCTGGGGAATTCACCACTTGCATGAGTTGATTACGCAATTCTTCACAATAACCGGTAGTATGATTGGAAAAATCAAGTTCAAAACACCTATGGTCACCTTCATAAACCACCATAACAAATCTGTCTTCGCCAGGAAAACTATTCAATACATTGAATGCCCACTTTACACGCAATTGGTAATCACTTTGATTGTCCTCTGGGCGTAGAGTCACTACAATACGTCTTAGAGATTTGCTTGATTGGTCTTCTATAGCTGATTTAGATTCTAGTAACGTTTCCGATCTTTCGTGCTCGTTGGAAATCAAAACATCTTCCTGAGATGATGTCACAAACCTGTTGTCAGGAAGCTGCACATCTCTAGATCTTTGTATTTCAACAACCATTTGTACTGCTTCCAATTCCTCAGTGCCTTGATCATTCTCTGATGGTTGAATGTTTTGATGTGAACTCTGTTTCGCAACCTGATCATCGGCAACCTCCACAACTCTGAGATCACGATCTATACTACTTACCAACAAATTGGCTTCACCACGTTTGGTGTCAACTTTACCACTTACAGCCACAAGAGTATCAATTTCTAGCCAATCCTCTACTTGTTTCCACACATCGGGAAAAACCACCAAATCTGCAAAACCATGTAAATCTTCAAGAGAGACAAAAGCCATTGCATAACCCTTCTTGGTGGTATGCACTCTAATACGAGCGATTGTGCCAGCTAAGGTAACTACCTTTCCATCCATGTCCGACAAATCAACACTGTAAGCAGTAATGATTTCCTCAATCTGATCCATATTTGACAGCAATGGATGATCACTAATATACACTCCCACTAAATCTTTTTCCCATTTACGTAATTGTTTCTGAGAAAAATCATCTACATCAGCAACTAAATCAATTTTAGCGGTGCCATTATCGTCGTGAAGCATGTCAAACATATTAATCTGGCCTACCTCCTTCGCCTTATGGATAGCACTACTAGCACCAACTAATTGTTCAATTGATCCAAGCAATTTATGCCTATCTTCAAACTTATCAAGCGCGCCAACTTTCACCAAACTATCGAGTGCTCGTTTACCCACTTTCCTAAGATCTACGCGCGCACAAAAATCGTCAATATCATTGAAAGAGCCGTGCTCAGAGCGTGCTCGGAGTATCTCTATCACTGCTCCTTCACCTACGTTTTTAACCGCACATAATCCAAACCGTACTGCATTTTCTCCATTATTGGATTCCTGTACATGAAAATCGAGCTCACTATTGTTTACATCAGGTGGAAGCACCTCTATACCCATGCGGCGGGCATCAGCTATATAAACTGCGAGCTTATCCGTATCATCTCGTTCTGCAGTAAGCATAGCTGTCATATATTCCGATGGATAATTAGCTTTTAGGAAAGCAGTCTGTACGGCTATAACACCATAATCAGCAGCATGAGCTTTGTTGAATCCATAACGAGCAAACTCCTCCCAATCGTCAAAAATAGCATTCGCAATCCTTTCGGATATGCCATTATTCACCGCACCTTGGACGAACTTTCCTCGATGCTTCATTAACTTATCCCTAATCTTTTTGCCTACAGCCTTTCGTAAATCGTCAGCCTCCTCCGCAGTATATCCAGCCAAATCCATTGCAGCAAACATAAGCTGTTCCTGATACACAGGCCTACCATAAGTTTCCGAAAATATTGGTTCTAAGGCAGGATGTAAATAAGTGACTTTTTCCTCACCATGCATACGACGAATATAGTTCGGTATAAAGTCCATTGGACCAGGACGATATAGTGCTACCATTGCAATAACATGTTCTAAACGGGTAGGCTTCATTAAGCGCAAAAATCGGCGCATTCCTGCACCTTCTACCTGAAACACACCAGCCACATCGCCACGTCCTAACAGCTCAAAGCTATTTGGGTCATCTACCGGGATATTACGTAAATTAAAATCAACACCATGCCTATCCTTAATCAACTCACAAGCACGTGCCATTACTGTCAAAGTGCGAAGACCTAAGAAATCTACCTTGAGGAGTCCTAAACTATCGAGAACCTCCATTTCAAATTGAGTTGTAGAGGAAATAACACTCTGCTGAGCACCGCTTCCTGTAGTACGATGTAAAGGTATATATTCAACCAGAGGTTTATCTGCAATCACCACTCCAGCAGCATGTGTTCCTGCATTTCGATGAACACCCTCAAGGCTATGAGCAAGATCTATCATTTTCTGCAGCTTTTTGTCGTTCTTATGAACTAAAATAAAATCCGGTATATCGTTCAGTGCATCACCTATGCTGACTGGATTACCTGGTACATTTGGTACCATTTTTGCCACTCGGTCAACATCGTTAAGTGGAATGTCCATTACGCGACCCACATCTCTAATTGCAGCTCGAGCCTTAAGAGTACCGAACGTGATAATCTGAGCAACTCTATCCTGGCCATATTTCTGAGACGTATACTCTAGCAACTCGTAACGACGGTCATCCTGAAAATCCAGGTCAATATCAGGCATAGACACTCGGCCAGGATTTAGAAAACGTTCGAAGATTAAGCCATGTTTCAGAGGACAAACTAGAGTTATACCCAGTGCATAGGCAACAATAGAACCAGCAGCCGAACCACGTGCGTTATACCAAATGCCTCGTTCAGAAGCAAATTTACATAGGTCCCACACTATCAAAAAATAAGCGTCAAAATTCATGTCGCTAATTACCTTCAGTTCCATGTCAAGCCTATCTTGAATTTCAGATTTGGAGTCTGCGTCAGTGTAACGCTCACTTACACCGTAATTGCATAGATGGCGGAGATAACTCGAATCATCATACCCCTCAGGCACCTCAAATTCCGGTAAATGTACGCCATCAATATCAGGATTAACAGAACAACGCTCTGCTACAAGCAAAGTATTATCTAGGGCTCCAGGCACATGTCCAAAAAGTTTCTCCATCTCATCTGGAGAACGCAAAAAGTATGAATCATTGTTCATACGCATACGTTTTTTGTCAGTCAGAAGGGCATTAGTCTGAACACATAACAAAACATCATGCAATTGAGAATCTACATTGTGTACATAGTGCACATCATTAGTCGCGACAAATTTAAGTCCATACTGAGGACCAAACTCTAGCAAAGAGTCATTTACTTCATTCAGGCTAGGAATGTCGTGATCTTGTAACTCTATAAAAAAACGATCAGTGCCAAAAACCTGAATATAATAGTCCATAAGTTCATGAGCACGATTCATATTACCGGACATTAAAGCTCGGGGGATTTCGCCTGATAAGCAGCCCGTTGTACAAATCAAACCTTCAGAGTGTGAAGACAAAAATTCATGGTCAATGCGAGGCTTATGATAAAAGCCTTTCAATTGGGATGCGGTTGCAATCTCCATGAGATTCTGATATCCAGTCTGATTTTCGGCAAGCAAGAGAAGGTGGAAACTCTTAGAATCATGCTGCGACTCTCGATCACTCATATTACGAGCTGCCATATAAGTTTCCATACCCAATATTGGATTAATATTTACCTCATTGCATGCATGGTAAAAATCAATAACACCATACATTGCCCCATGATCAGTAAGAGCAAGTGCTGGCATATTTAGCTCACTTGCTCTAGCAGCCAGTGAGCGTACGTTGCTTAAGCCGTCTAATAGTGAATATGAAGAATGGGTATGAAGATGAACAAAAGACATTCAGATGATTATGAAACACTGACAATCAGTATATATATGATGCACTCTGGTAAATGCGCTAGAATTATTATAGCATGCAGGTACTCTTAGCAACATACTATGGCAAAG
>DCAJ01000041.1:13113-24615 GCA_002311455.1 Anaerolineales bacterium UBA1136
ACTACGGCTAAGATGTCGGCTATAGGTAAATGAACACATACAATTACATCTATCTAGACCAATACAATTCTTTCTTGACCGTCACTAGAAGTATGGCAGCCACGGTTTTAATATCGCTAAACTCACCGGCACAAACTTGTTCCAACAATTTCTTAAATGGAACTATATGCACAGTGATATCCTCATCAATATCTTGCGGCAAAGGCGCAGAACTCAGCCGTTTAGCGACATAAACCTCCATGGTTTCTGAGGAATATCCCGGAGCGAGATAAAAGCTACCTGCAGATACCAAGTGATCAGCAGACATTCCTATTTCCTCCCGCAGTTCACGTTCTGCAGTATCAAATGAGGATTCGCCTTTTTCAAGAGTGCCCGCCGGTATTTCCATTAATACCTTACCTACTGCATGTCTGTACTGCGACACCAAATATACGTTGTCATCGTCATCTATAGCCACAATAGCAACACTGCCTGGATGTTCTATAACTTCACGGAAAACAACCTGTTCACTGGAGGGGACACAAATGTTGTCAGCGCGTACATTTATTACTCTACCCTGATACAGATATTTTGTGGAAACAATTTCAAACATTGATTTCATACAAATTAACTTTTTCTATGCAATAACTAATGGTATAGATGAGCAACACGATCTCTAATCCGCGTTAATGAAATATGTCGCTACCAAACGAGCGTCGTCCAATATATCAGTTTCAACAGGAAGTTCATGATGCACCGTTATACGTAAGACAAGATTTGCGGCAGCCTCACGAACATATTTAGGAACAGATAGATCAATAGACACACCTTGTAAGTAAGCAAGTGCAGATTGCCCTTTCTTGCTACGACCGTGTCTCTCACACCATACCCGTATTGCCCAACCAGCTGCCCTTCGAGCATGTACCCGTGTCTTTCCTTCGTTTCCGGAAAATCGCGCCGCAACCGCTAATTCCAACTCTAACCATATTTCTTTAGGGAAGTTACTAGTCACAGAAATCTATTGTACCAGACGTAATCTCTAGAAATGTCAGACTATGTGGCACGACGAAGAACAATCATGTATAGTTACAATGTGAATACACTTGATGAACATTTAGAAGAGCTTGTTAGTATGGCTAAATCTGGTGACATTAAGGCTGCCAGAGAAGGGTTGCGTGCATTCACCAAAAAACACCCTAACAAATTGCTTGCATGGAAATGCCTGGCTGATATATCCTCAAGTGTAAAAGAACGTTCAGACGCAATTAGAAGAGCACAACTCTTAGCGCCAGGTGATTCTTGGGTTATAGAAGCGAAAAAACATAGCAAGCCCCCAGGATATAGACAAGACAACTACAGTAAAGTACAAAATAGTGCTACATTAGATACTGCGAAAATAGACAATTCAGAGATAGTTGAGCATATCGAAGAGTATATAGAAGTAGACAAAATAGCAGATACAAATACTGAGCCTAAATCTACTTCATCACAAGATGAACTAGAACCTGAATCTATCCATTCCCGCGACGTACAAACAAATATTAAAAAAGAACAACAGATTATAAAAACTCGTCAGAAATCCGACCAACCTAGTTGGCTGATTTGGGTAGCGGCTCTAATGGGAATAGCAGGTTTTGTTCTTTTGACTATAGCCTGGAGTACGAGTTAGTTCCAACATAATAAGTATACCTAAACCAACCTAAGATATTCATTTGCTTCTAAGTCGGTAACTTTTGCCGTAGTGTTTAACTACAAGGAGTCCTAATGACAACTCGATCACGAAATGAGAAAGTGTTCATCAGTGCCTTAGCAGCCCTGGTTATAGGTTCATATTTGTTGATTGCTGCCATAGGTAACACTGATATATATAGCCTTACTCGAGTCCTTACAGGCAAGAATATAAGCTGCAATTTACAAGGAATTGATTTTAGCGAAATCACTAAACCAGAAACAAGTTTGGCAGGTGCTGATCTGGAATATGCAATATTGACCAATGCGAATATGAGCAACTCTAATTTTACAGGAGCATTTATGCGACATGCTATCTTGTCTGGGGCTAATCTACAAAATTCTATTTTTAGGAACGCTGTGCTTAATAGTTCAGAATTGATCAATACTGATCTGCGTGGAGCTGACCTAAGTGGTGCATATTTAGCCGACGCTGACCTCACTGGTGCTTTAGTCACTAAATCTCAGCTTGATAGCGCCCGCACACTTTCAGGTGCAACACTACCAGATGGAAAAAAGCACGACTAAGTATAATTCTAGCTTGTAATATTACGATTTAGGGAAGAAGTAGCACTTGTCCTGCGAAAATAATATCAGCATTACTAATATTATTAGTAAGCACAAGAGACTGCACTGACGTATCATACAGAGTAGCTATTTTAAACAGATAATCACCAGATTGAACAGTATATTTGTTGCCAGATTCTTGTACTAAAACAGGTGTAGGAACTGGAGTAGCTATAGTGACAACATCTATAGCAGGAGTAGTCGTAGCAACTTCGGCAATACCCTCATAATGAAAATGTGCAGCCTCACCTAATGTTCCATCTATGTTGTTAGTAGACACAACATAATCACCAGAACCCTTATAATCAACCGCAATTGACTGAACGCTGTCTACATAATTATGCTCCAGGGTAATCTTGCTGCCAGCTCCACCTGCCACTAAGGATTGTAATTGCGAAGTGGAGATATGACCTACATGGCCTTTAGTACCTGACCAAAAATCTATACCCAAATCTATCTTAGTCACCTGTATGGGCGCAGTACTATACATGCGAATTGATGAAATAGTATCATGACCGACTAGATTGTCCATAAAGTCAGAATCATCGCTACCAAAGAATTCACTTACTCCACCATAATTAGGTAAGGTGTACAAATAGACTGCCGTATGTGGGCCCAGACGAATAGAAGAGACAGCATTGTCTCCTATTGCGTTTCCAGATAAAAGTACGTCATCCACTCGTATCACTTCTTCAATTCCACCGTAATTGGAATGTTCATAGATTTTTGCCCAAACCTGATATATTTCCGAAACACCCGAACCCGTCTCGCATGCATCACCTTCACTAGTTCCCCATGTATCTTTTTGGTAAGGATTGTAAACAAGCGGACAATTATCTCCCTCATCTGGGATACCATCAAAATCTACTGTAAGATCAGGAGAGCACTTGTCGCCTCTTCCATCTTTATCTTCTAGCACCACCAGTCGAACTTCATTTCCAGATTTAGGAGCAGTGGTAAATTCTACTTTTTTACCGTCAGAACTCCACGTATATTGAGTACCTGACACTTGAAGTGTGCCACCGACATAAACTCGAGTAGTATTTTTATCTAAAGGAGCCCACAATGGAACAAACGATGATTGGTAACCATCACCATGCCCTAGTACAAAAGCACTAACATTATCTAGTTGATCTGCGTTACTTACATAGACACAGTTATCCGAACCATCAGGAACACCATCACCATCATGGTCACCATCAGCAGCATGTGCAGCATTGAACAATAAGCCAATAGTTACAAGCCCGGATATACAAGCTACTACTAACAACCTGATGATTCTATAAAGTAAATTCACCTTACCAAAACTCATGATATAGATAGCAGCCAACTACAACCTATGAACTACTATATGACCACAAAAACGGTATGTCACTTACTTTTATAACACAGTTTTGCCAAATAATGAAGAAAACAGAAAATTTACAAACACTTAAAATTGACAATTCTTACTAATATAGCGTATTGTCTCCTCAACGACATACTAAATGAATATCTAGCTACAATAACAAATTCAAATTATTGATTTTACTAATGCCCAAGCGCTCTTGTTGATGTGCTTGGGTTACTAGAAAGGTTATCGTAAGGTAATCATAAGAAACACATAACATACCTACCTAGATAAATGTGGCATAATTTGACTGTTTCATATTGATTCGTTTACCGCTTTCTCCTATTATGAGAGCCGGCCAAAAGCCGGCTCTCAGTTTATTTAAGCTCAAGTACATAATTACCTAAAGCATTCGAATGGGCTATTCACACAGCTTCACTACGATATAATTTCTAACATTCTTATTATTATGAACAGCGAAACAATAGTGCGAAAAGAAAACAGGCATGTCCATACAGCTAGATCAGCTGGAACAATTATGGTCGCATTTGTAATTGCAAACCTAGTGGGCTTAATCCGTCAAGTGATTATAAATCGTACATTTGGAGCTAGCTCTGTTCTAGATGCTTATTTCGCTGCATTCAGAGTACCAGATTTACTATTCCATGTAATTGCAGGTGGTGCTCTCGGTTCTGCCTTCATCCCAACTTTTACTACCTTACTTGCTAGAGACAATCAAAAAGAAGCTTGGAGACTTGCTAGTGCAGTAGTTAATTGGGTATTTATTGTATCAGCTGTTTTTGCCGGAATATCTGGATTATATGCCCCATGGCTTACGCAACAATTTCTAGCGCCTGGGTTCTCGGACGAGCAAGTTGCCATAGTAGTAACACTAATGCGAGTGATGTTGGGTTCAACAGTAATCTTTGGTGCTAGTGGACTCTTAATGGGGATCCATCATTCCCATCAACATTTCTTCAGTCCTGCTCTAGCTCCAATACTATACAATGCTGGTATCACAGCGGGTGCCATACTATTGACTCCAAAGTGGGGAGTATATGGATTAGCGTATGGAGTCTTGGCTGGAGCATTCTTGCATTTGGCAATACAAATTCCTAGACTAGTCAGATATTCTGGCAAATACTCATTAACATTGGGAATTCACAACCAATTCGTTAAGACTGTAGGACGCTTAATGTTACCAAGAACTATCGGGCTATCTATATGGCAAATCAACTTCTGGATAAACACAATGATATGCTCTGGATTGCCGCCTGGAAGTCTTTCGGCTCTGGTGATTGCCTTTCAAATTTTTACTTTTCCACAAGCTGCAATAGCTCAAGCAATTGCTACAGCAGTTTTTCCTACGTTTTCCAAGCAGGTAGCTCTAGGTCACATGGATAGAATGCGTCAATCTCTAAGCTCTAGTCTCCGTGGAGCGCTATATCTATCTATTCCAGCTAGTGCTGGTTTGTATATGATTGGACGCCCAATAATAGAAATACTTTTCCAAAACAACACATTTTCTGCCAGCGCAACCAAAATGGTTGTTTGGGCACTAAACTGGTATGCAATTGGATTGGTATCACATTCGGTAGTCGAAATCGTGACAAGAGCTTATTATGCTATGAAAGACACACGTACTCCAATGATTGTTGGAGGCCTATCTATGATATTAAATGTAATACTTAGTATTGTTTTAGCGAACTCCTTCCTAACAAACAATTTTTATCCACATGGTGGCCTAGCACTAGCCAACACCATTGCTACCACTGCCGAGATGTTGGCCTTGCTCTGGATACTCGGGCCACGACTCAGAGGTCTGCGAATTGCCAGTGTACTTAAAAGCGTGTTGAGGACTATATTTGGAACAATCGCAATGTTAATCTTTTTATACATATGGCTACAAATAGTAACTATTCCTGCTATTGTTACAGTTCTCGGTGGCATAACAATGGGAATAGCTATATTCTGGGGAGTCACTGCAGCTTGCGGTAGTGAGGAAGCAAACAAGATACCTATGCTAATTGCACGTCAAATCAAAGAGTTAGGTCTGTGATGATCTTACTACTTTAGTCATCTGAAGACGATTGTTGCACAATCTGAGACTCGGCCTCGTCAAGAAGTTGGTTGCATCTTTGTGAAAGCATCTCACCCCGTTTGTATAATTGCAATGACTCTTCAAGTGAAAGCTGACCATTTTCAAGCTTTCCTACTATGGATTCTAATTCTGTAAGTGCTGTTTCAAAGTCAAGTGATGTTGACTCCTCAAATTTTTCCATTGTCTCTACTCCTGTGAAGCAATTTTTCCAACTTCGACCTCAAATTTGCCCTTTGCTACAACTACATCTAGCAATTGACCTTTTGATATTACATTAGGATCAGATATAATTTCTGTTGTACCAGCCCGAGTAACAATAGCATAACCCCTATCCAAAATCGCATCAGGCCCAAGACTGGTCAAAAGATGGTCAAACTTTTCCACTGTCAATCGCTTTGCGCAAATATTGTTAGTTGTACCAGAAACACATATACTGCGGAGGTGGTCTAATCTTTGTCGTGCACTTTGTATCGTATTTGTCGGCGACAAAGCTCGTAACACGCTATCAATTTCATCCAATTTCAAAGTGATCATTTGAATCTTATAGGTAACTGCCTCTAAAATCCTTTTTAAATCTCCATAGATCTTCTCACGAAGTATGTTGTGATCAGGTGTAGCCATCTCAGCAGCAGCTGATGGAGTAGGCGCTCGCAGATCAGCAGCAAAATCAGCCAGGGTAAAATCTGTCTCATGACCAATACCGGACACTAGAGGAGTAGTTGTTGCAGCAACAGCACGTACTACATCCTCAGAGTTAAATGCTGCTAAGTCCTCAATACTACCACCACCTCGACCCAACAATATCACGTCTGCATTTATATTATCAGCAGCGCTCAATGCATCAACTATTTCGGCAGGTGCTTCGGACCCCTGAACTGAAGTAGGCACCAGCTGAACTTTTGCTATAGGCCATCGTCTGGTAATCACGTGAAGCATGTCATGATATGCTGCCCCAGATGGAGAAGTAACTATAGCTATAGTTACCGGGAGAGTAGGTAATTTTAACTTGATATCCGGATTAAATAATCCTTCAACAGCAAGTTTGTCCTTTAAAATCTCTGTCTGGAGTAGCGCATCACCTGCCCCAACTGATTCAATTGCACTAGCATAAAGTTGATAGCGCCCTCCAGAAGGATATATAGTTACGTTACCATATGCAATTACTCGGTCTCCATCACGAGGAAAGTAAACTACACGTGAAGCAACACTACGCCACATAACACATTGTATAGTGGATTCTTCGTCCTTAAGAGAAAAATATATATGACCTGATTGCGGACGCGACACATTTGACAATTCGCCCATTACCGCAACGTCATGCATCTGATGGTCATTCTCAAACAAGTCTCGCACATAATGTGTTAATTCGCTGACTGTCCAATGAACGCCAGGAAACCGGAAAGACATCTGCATGCTCATATGCATAATTTATTGATATTTGTGTATATATGATAGTAAACCACCACAAAACTGTCAATTGAGCGCATTGTAAATGCTATAATGCCTATATGTTTGAATACATGTACAATTACATTATTGTTTATTCTGGAGTACTACTGTGAGTATCCAATTTGGCACTGATGGATGGCGCGCAGTTATTGGCGACACATTCACATTTGGAAACTTGCGACTAGTATCTCAAGCAATTGCCGATGCGGTTAACTCGTCGGACTGGCTTGACAAAGAACATCAAGATCATGACCCAAATCTGATGGTTGTGGGTTATGACACTCGTTTTCTATCAGATCGTTTTGCAAGAGAAGTAGCACGGGTCCTTGCTGGTAACGGAATCAGGGTATGTCTTGCTCATGCTGACGCACCCACACCAGCAATTTCATATTCGGTCAAACACCTGAAGGCTGCTGGAGCAGTGATGGTCACTGCTTCCCACAATGCTCCTCGCTACAACGGAGTAAAAATCAAAGCTGCCTATGGTGGAAGTGCGCAACCTAGTCAATACCGTAGGGTAGAAGTATGCCTAAACGACAATGAAACACGGGCTCGCGGTCCTAACCTTGTTGATTTCGACCAAGCACTATCCAATGGAACAATTACACGCTTCAATCCTTTTCAACCATATGCCAAACATCTTCAAAGCATTATAGATATAGAACGTATTGCAAATTATCCTGATAGATTGCACGTAATAGCAGATGCAATGTACGGATCTGGAAGAAGCTATTTGAAAAGCATACTGGGCGGAACTGGAATAGAAGTGATGGAAATACGGGGTGAGATGAATCCAGGATTTGGAGGCATCCACCCTGAACCAATCATGAAATATTTGGGAGCGACAGCTAGCGCAATAGCAAACGGAAAAGGTGATGTAGGGATCATTACAGATGGAGATGCTGATCGCATTGGTGTAATGGACAACCGTGGCCAATTCATTAATCCTCATCGAATCATGTCGCTATGCCTCGAATATCTTGTTGAAAAGAAGCGTCTTACAGGCACTATAGTTAAAACTGTATCAACCACGCATATGCTCAATCGACAAGCATCTCTATATGATCTTCAAGTAAAAGAAACCCCTGTTGGTTTTAATCACATATCTAGCCTCATGCGTTCAGAGAATGTAATTATCGGAGGAGAAGAATCCGGAGGTATAAGTATTAGTGGGCATATTCCGGAAGGCGATGGTATCCTCATAGGACTACTAATATTAGAGTTAATGGCTGAGTATATTACCCCAATTCACGACCTGGTAAATAATCTACTCAATAAATTTGGACCTGTGGAGTATATACGTGACGACCTGAGACTCTCTCATCCTGTTGAAAAAAATGAGCTAGTTGCTTATCTACATAAACATGCCCCTAACAAGATCGGTCATCTGCAAGTAAATAACCTACAGACCAATGATGGAATAAAATATCTAATGGAAAATGATAACTGGCTATTAATCCGTCCTAGCGGAACTGAGCCAGTCTTACGCATTTATGCTGAAGGACGCAACAAAGAAGATGTGGAAGCTCTTATGGCATATGGACGCGAGATTGCAGAAAATTCCTAAGAAATATTTAGATACAAACCAACGTATATACGCCGGCAAAAACTATAACTCCACATATAAGTGGATCGCCGGTGTAATAGTAGAAAAGTAACTTATCTATCTACTGGCAAAACGTCGCACGGACCGTGTAACGATCACAATAGATATCAATGCCAACATTGCAGATACCAAAACAGGCAATCCTATCTCATCAGCAAATCCGGTATCTGGAAGAGTCTCTGGAGATGCGATAGATTCAAATGTATCCACCGAACTTGAAGAGACTTCTACATCATTAGTGCTTGATGTAACAGCCTTATTATCGGATTGAATTACAGATGATCCCAAATTTGTTGAAGAAACTGGTGCCTGAACAACAGCAACTGGTTCTGCTGGCGATACCTCAATACTATCTGTAGCAGATTCGTTCGCATTAGACTCTAAGCTTGATGCAACTCTTGCTTGCTGCTCAGTATCGGATGCTACTACTGCAGCCACCTGGGCTACTGAAGTAGCCTCTGCATAAACAGCTACCTGAGTATTGCTAACATTTATTTCTGCTATCTGGGTTGCACTAGCGCTAGCCTGGGCCGGTTTGATTTTGAATGCATACAATCCTAGAGAAACCAAACCAGCTACAAAAAGCCCGCCTAGTGCCACGGATGCTATAATGAACGGCCTACTTGAGGACTCTTCTTGATACTCCATGATACACCTCCCCTAAAGTGGATACCACAACCACCCTAATCTACTTTAATCGTTACAAAAAGACCATGCCTTTTTGTCTGCCTCAGGATGACTGTGCTAAGGCAACTGCTGGGGAAGCAATAATGACCATTTTACATGGTAAAAGCAATTTTGCACAGCCTATCTGTAGTCCCGTTACAGTGTCTGACAATCATATTCCCCAGCAGCCGCACTAAGACAATGTTACAGGATGCAATATTGATGCCAAAATCAAAAGGAATCCTTATAATTAATCCAAATGCATAGACTGGAATCCACATACTTGCAACATGACCTGGCACTACTCAGAATGATTGCCACGGCAGCTGGATTGGTGTTAGCTGCTAGCAATCAGAGAAACGCAGCTATTGAACTAGCTAGGGCTATGCAACTACCTAACAATTTGAAACTAAATTGCGCCGGACTTGGAGAAAAAGCACAAGGTGTCTTAACTGAACTTTTATCGTCAGGAGGACGAATGACTGTAACATCTATTAGTAGGAAGCATGGAACTATTCGACCATTGGGTCCAGCTGCACGGCAACGGGAGCGCCCACAGCTACAACCTACCAACCCAGTGGAAAAATTGTGGTATCACGGTCTAATAGGAAGAGCATTCGATAATCAACCAGAGGCACAGGAATATTATTACATTCCATCAGATCTGTTGCCATTATTGCCATTTCCAAAGACAAAGGATGTAAATATTAGTAAATTGCAAGCCCAAGCTCCCAATGAGAAAGACGTGTTATTTGCATTACATACTTTGGTCGATGATGCTTGCACAACCCTAGCATTTCTGCGCATATCTTCGGGAACATCTGAAAATATTTCTGGGCCGAAACCTAATATAGATCTTGAGAAATTACACCCATATCTACAGCAGCCCAAATATTTGAATATGCTGCTTTCACTATTGCAAGATATGGGATCCTTATCTAAATCAGGACTAGCACCAATATCAAAATCTATCCGTATGCTTCTATCTGGTAACCGCTCTGAACAATTACGATCCCTGGCCGACGCTTGGCACCAATCATCCCGATGGATAGATCTGTTTTCCGTACCTACACTTCAATTTGATTATTCCGATTCAATCCGCGTGCATCCAGAAAAAGTTCGTAATTCTATACTTGACCAGCTTAACAGAATTACTCCTAATGTCTGGGTAGATCTAAACGACTTTATGGATGCAATTAAATTGAATTGTCCCGACTTCCAGCGTGTAGCTGGTGACTATGACTCATGGTACATAATTGACAAATCAACACAAACACATCTAAAAGGTTTCAAGTACTGGAATCAAGTTGAAGGAGCTTTAGTCAAACACCTAGTGACCGGTCCACTACACTCACTAGGTATGACAGATTTGTCTTATAATCATAAATCATTTCGTCTAAATCCAATGTTCTATGAATTAATGCAAAACAAACCTTGGCACATCGCAGAAGAAGAGAAACCTTTAGCAATCAGTGATAATGGTTTGATAACAGCCTTTAGTTCTAGTAATCGAGCTGATCGTTTTCTGGCAGCTAGACTAGGGAAATGGGAGACAACACGTAACCCAGAATTGTACCGTTATCGCATATGCGCAAATAGTTTAGAACAAGCAAAAGAACAGAGTTTCACAGCTGATCAGGCAATTTTATTTCTACAGCGCGCGAGTCAACAAAATGTACCTGAGTCTATAATCGCAGCGCTGAAAAGATGGGCCAATGAAGGTGCTTCAGCCCAACTAGGCAAGATGACTGTAATCACTTTCGATTCAGAATCAACATTACTTACTCTACGACAAAACCCCCAGACAAACCGATACTTAGAAGAACAGTTAGGACCACTAACTGTACGAGTGAGATATCATAATCGCAAAAGACTACGTGACCATATGATCAAACTGGGGCTGATACTTGAAATAAATGACTGACGGCGATTTTGTAATATTGTAGCCTTGTCGGATTACCACTAATTTCAACCGCAATTTATTCAAAATGCAAATATCCTTTGCGATCGGTGTCTAGTTACAGCAGCACCCCCGCCGCGACTCGAACGCGGGACCTCTTGCTCCGGAGGCAAGCG
>DCAJ01000041.1:24624-26008 GCA_002311455.1 Anaerolineales bacterium UBA1136
TCTATCCACTGAGCTACAGGGGCCAGTGCTGGATTTTACCATAGTGGTTATTAAATATTAATTCCTTATCAAAAACTTGATATTTTCCGCGCTAATACAGCCCAACGTGAAGCCAAATGTATCAATGGATTAGAGCTTTTTGTATTGAGAAATGCACTATTTAGATTGGCAACAAATTCACCTGAATCTTCATAAGCCTTCATATATATAGTGGACTTACCCACCTCAGAATAGGTGTGAGCGTCAGAACCGACCGTGGACAACAAGCCTAATTCGCGCGCGAACAAAGATGCACGTTTGTTCATCGCTGAATTAACTGAGCGTGAATTGAATGTTTCAATTGCATCAACATGAGGAGCTATCAAGCGTAAATCCGATTCAGACCAAGAGCCATTACGGTGATAATCAAATGGATGTGGCACCGAAATCACAGATCCCTGGGCTCTAAAACGTTCGATCGTATCTATAGGGTTAAGGCCAGATGGAACTTCATGTTCCACAAATAGAGCCAGAAGCTCACCTTGAGTAGTCATAATCTCAACGCCAGGAATTATAAGGTCTGGTGCAAGAGAGGCCATTTCAAAAGCACCATTACAAGTATTGTGATCTGTCACACATAGGCGATTGATGCCGCGCTCACGACAAATTTCAATCAGCCGTCTGGGACTCATCAGACAATCTTTAGACTTATAGGTGTGACAATGAGTCTCTATCGTAATATCATTCATCATTAATAAGATAAAGTATACCTCTTACAAGATGGTAAAATTACTCTAGTGATTCATCAGGAGATTTACCAATTATGTCTAGACTGGCCAATAAACTAAGTATACTAATCAGGAACAAAGAGCAAATATACCTTTATATAAGCATAAGTATAATAATACTACTATTGGCAACAGTGTTGAGCTACTCTACCATGAAAAGCCCAGTAAATATATCAGTACTAGCTGACGGAATATTAGTGTTGTTACTAGTTCCAATTATTGTCCTTGCTGTACTTGTACTAATATTTCTTCTAGTATTTTCATACTATGTAGGCCGGTTCTACAACGCTGTGAACTTTTTTCTTGGTAATTTGCAAATATTCACCACAAAAGCTAATAGGTCAGCTAAAAAATACGCTCGCACAACCAGCACACAATTCCAGCGTTTAAATCGACTAGTACAAATACCAGTGCATGCTATGGGATTCTTAAGAAAACAATTCACCAAGTTGATTTAGGAACATATGGTCAACAAACTCAGAAAACAAACTATACTCCTATCTGGTGTCATCGGTGCTATAGTTGCAATTTGGTTAGTCTCCCTTCTAAACAATAAAAAACAAACCGAAGGTGACGAGACAGAATTTTCTGCCAGAGAAATAATGTCTTTAGCCATG
>DCAJ01000041.1:26060-26957 GCA_002311455.1 Anaerolineales bacterium UBA1136
AGAAATAATGTCTTTAGCCATGGAAGTGATTAAATTGCTCCGAAATTTCGTGAATCGGGCTAGCTAAATGTAACCGTAACAGGTACGCTACGTTTGGCTATCTTACAACTGTAAATCCATTGCCATAAACTGCAATTAATAGACCATAAAATAGGCTTGATGAAACAACACAACTAATCGTTGGATGATTGTAACAAACCAAGTGACTCTAGTACAGTATAATCTCACCTATGTATGATTGGGACTTCTCCCCACCTAAGCCATCATCATTAGGAGACCACGATGTTTCTATAGAAGGGCATCACCTGGAAGCCAAAAGAGTCGCACTGGTCATAACTGGTGGAATAGCCGCAATGAAAGCTCCTTTTATTGTAAGAGCTTTACGAAGTCAAGGTGCATCAGTAGTAGTATTCGCCTCTACCGAATCGCTCCGTTACACCACTATTGATGCGCTAGAATGGAGTTCTAATAATCAGGTAGTCAACCGACTTACTGCAGCCTCCGAACACCTAAGCGATAGTAACCCATTTGACATATATTTAGTAGCTCCTGCTACGTACAATACCATTAATAAGATGGCCAATGGGATAGCCGACAGTACAGTCACTACCACATTGGCAGTAGCTATTGGGCGTATGGAACGAGGCAAATCAAAGCTTGTGATTGCTCCTACTGCACATGGAATGTTACACAATTCATTGCTAACAGCGTCATTGCACAAGCTAGAAGATCTCGGTGTACACATAATCCCACCACGGGAAGAACATGGCAAACACAAACTGCCACACGAAGATCATATGGTAGCCGAAGTAAGTCGTGTGATTAGTAATTCCTCCCTCAAGAATCTAGCAGTTCTTGTCACTGGTGGACCTATCCCATCGTCAGTAGATGATGTAC
>DCAJ01000041.1:27015-28318 GCA_002311455.1 Anaerolineales bacterium UBA1136
CCCATCGTCAGTAGATGATGTACGACAAATATCAAATATATTTACAGGTCGACTGGGACTCGCAATAGCAACAGAACTACATTTTCGAGGTGCAGATGTCTTGCTTATACAAGGTTCTAAAGCTATACAGTCTCCAGCTTGGTTACCTAACATCAGTGTAAACAATATAGTGGAATATGCTAAGATGATTACACAGTCACTAACAGAAAACCAATATTTTGCAGGAATTTTTTCAGCAGCCGTTGCAGATTTTCGACCAAATACACCAATGACAGGTAAGATTTCCAGCAATAGCTCGCTTGCGCTAAGTTTGATACCAACAGACAAGATAATAAATCAAATAAAGAACAAATTTCCGGATGTTTACATGATCACATTTAAATATGAACATAGTACGAGTCATGACGAATTAATATCAAAAGCACTCGATAGAATCGAGCAAGGATATCCCGCGGTGGTAGCAAATCGTGGCAATGAAAAGGGGTCTAAGGGTGAACAGATAGCTCATCTGGTAAGCACTAGCACTGACCAACCCCAAAAAGGCATCGGTAAATTAGCTATAGCTAAGATGATAACGGATCATCTTGAGCAAAGATATAAAGTAAATTTTGACAACATCAAGGATCAGGAAGTTGCAGAGCAGGATAGATAAACCTGGGACAATAAACTGATGGCGAATTACACAGTATGTTTGACTTTTGATTTCGATGTCATGTCGGGACATATTGCCCGTGGCAGGACTACACCCACTCCTATCTCACGAGGAGAATTTGGAATCGTGGGTACAAGTCGTATTCTTTCTATGTTGAAAGCTCAGGAAATACCGGCAACCTGGTTTGTCCCTGGTTTCACCATCGAAACTTACCCCGAGTCCTGCACCCAGATTGTTGAAGACAGCCACGAGATTGCGCATCATGGATGGACGCATGTACCACCCGACTTGTTAAGTCAGGAACAGGAAGAAGCTGAAATGATCCTTGCCAACGAAGCCATAGAAAGATTATGTGGCAGACGAGCACAGGGTTACCGATCCCCGGCCTGGGATCTAAGTCCTCGTACTTTAGAACTGTTGGTCAAGCACGATTTTTACTATGAAAGCTCCATGATGGGACACGATTATTTACCTTATCGGGTACGCCAGGGAGATGTAATCAATTTGCTCAAACCCATGCAGTTTGGTGAAGAAACCCCATTAATTGAGATGCCCATCAGCTGGTCCCAGGATGACCATCCTCATTTCGAGATGCGCAACGATCTACACCGACCCGGTCATCGCAACGCAAACAGCGTGATGGAAAACTGG
>DCAJ01000041.1:28435-28959 GCA_002311455.1 Anaerolineales bacterium UBA1136
CGGATGCTGATGCTGGAACGTTTTGTCACAAAACTCCGAAGACTAGGGGCAGAATTCATGCGTATGGACAATGCCGCCCGAGTGTACGACGAGCGCAACCCATTCCTTTAGTTGTTTATCGATTCGGAAATTTCAACATCAACGTCAGCTGGAACACTCTGCAAACCTGCTCTTGTGACCGAGTCTGAAGCTACCTTAACTGCTAAACGAGTGGCAAACCTGGCATCACTAGTATAGTGATAAAGTACAAAAAATACTGAAGCAAATATGTCTCCAGCTCCTGTTGAATCTATCATCACCACGTTAGGAGCTCGAAATTGATGCTTTTTTTCTCCTATAAATATAGTCGCACCCTTGTCAGCCTGGGTCACCACTAATACTTTAGCGTAAGTCGCACATCTTTCTATGTAGTCCCAGTCTCCATCCACATCTTCCATGCTCAACACTACAGCATCGACCTTTGAAAGAACTTTAGTCAATTTTGGAAATTCAGTTCGTAAAATTCTTCCATGATGATCCCATTT
>DCAJ01000099.1:0-569 GCA_002311455.1 Anaerolineales bacterium UBA1136
GCATCGTTAGAGTAGTTACCCAAACAAACAACAAAGCTGCCTGCTCGTCACCTAGTGCTAACAGGACCGAATGATGCATTTCACCGAATAGACCAGATATGGTATGGGTATATTCATATCCAATGACAGGCAGCAGTCGACCAGATGCAGCCATTAATTTAGGCAACACCATGTAAAAGAAAATACCGTCACCAGCCCCAAATCTTACTGGCAAGATCGCATTAAATAAACCTAGTAATACCACTACCAAAAATACCAGAGCTTCTACAAATTTTATAGATACTGGAAGTTCAACAAAATGATGAGTTATCTGAGCAAATAGCCGATTGAACAAAGCTATAATATCCCTACGGACAAATATTATCCCTATTGATAGGGTCAATACCAACAGTACAATAATGGGAATCAAAAAGAAATATCCCATCAAACCAAGTCCTATCCATACAATCACAAACAAACATTGACCTAGCATCAACGCAGTTGCTGTTATCGCGAGTGCTGAGTAATTGCTCCACACATTCCGTGCAACACCAATTACTGGCAGCAATGAACAACCAAGAGACATGCAC
>DCAJ01000099.1:584-1110 GCA_002311455.1 Anaerolineales bacterium UBA1136
ACCAATTGTTGGAAGCAATAAGCAACCAATAGACATGCACGAAATTGTATATACAAGACAGATCCCTATTGATACTATCATTATCTTTTCGTTCTTCTAATTTGTTAGAATCTCATCCAAATTTGGAGATCTTGTAGTACTTCTGTGGGTGGCCACAAACCATAAATTCTTAGAAGCTTCGTGAATGGTTCATATATGTTCACTCGTAGCCTGATTGACACAGCTGCCAACATCCACACAGATAACACTACACGTGCAAGGAAGTTATCGATTAACTTGTTTGAAAACAATTGACGCACCTAGTAATATACTATTTATCCAGTAAAGCTGATTACAAATTAGCCGGTGACACATTCAGGCTAATTAACAACATGTATATCTGTATAGCTTCCAAAATTAGAAACCATCAAAATAGCTACGCCCCAAAATATAATCGCTAAAGCTAAAGCAAAAGCTACCTTTATAGCAAACAAAGTAGGTTCAGGACTATAGTGCATTACAACTTCACTAGATCCCTTAGGTACAA
>DCAJ01000099.1:1239-1848 GCA_002311455.1 Anaerolineales bacterium UBA1136
ACATTAAACTTGATAAGATCCGGATGATATTCCTCAATGGTAACTGAACCGGTTGGTGGCAAAGCTGAATTAACTAACGGTAAGTCTAGAGATTCTGCAGCCAATAAATACACATTTTCGCGTAAATCCACATTAGATGCAGAAGCCAGCCCCTTTAGTAAAGCCCCCTGATCTGAAAAAATTACTGTGTCAAATGCAATCCATGCATCAGGAAACACTGCTTCATTTTTGTATAGATATACATCTTGCCAAAATGGGGGCTTTGTCTTTTGTGGCAACCCAACCAATTTACGAACCAGACTAGCCCACCAGGGCATCTCAGGCTTGTCAGTAAAACCATTATCAATGGGTGTAAGCAAATAACTTTCCGGATCATTTATTATCCTTCCAGAAGAAATATATTTAGTTCCCATTAGGCTCAACAAAGGCCTATGGACAATACTATCTAAATTACCACCACTTTCAATATCATCATTATTCCAATACAAAGTTAACCGCCTAGGATAACTCAAGTAGTCCTTCATAAACTCTTCCGAACGAGACAAAACTGGATCAATTAAAGCCATCCAGAAGCTTGCATATCGATCAGGAACCACACTTGAATAGCCA
>DCAJ01000099.1:1965-2261 GCA_002311455.1 Anaerolineales bacterium UBA1136
GCCATACAACAGCAGTCTTAGATAATTCTGAGCCAGGTTGTGCGGCTATATATTCATACGCGGGACTGCTTACTGCTTGAAATGACGACATTGCTAATAGATTTACGGATGCAAAACGCAAGGTCTGCAACCAACTATCTAGAACGCATATACCAAACAATGGTAAGGCACGCCTACTCAGGACAGCTGACTCCGAAAACCATTTTGAAAAGTCGCTAACATGAAAATTCAAGCGTCGATTAACAATTAGCCATAAACACACAACTACAGCGCTCAAATACACTATGGAGTAGAGA
>DCAJ01000099.1:2383-2689 GCA_002311455.1 Anaerolineales bacterium UBA1136
ATAATTGTATAGCTACAACAGTGATAATGATCCCGCAAGCTAATTTAGGGCGCACACGTAGATAACGAAACCAAACAGGATGCTTAATTCCATTGGCCAACTGTACTAATCCCCAAATCCCTACTGGGATGAAGAAAACTGGCAAAGAATTAATTATGTATGATAAGTTCCTGAGAGTTCTAAAATGGTCAAACCATGACCAAATGGTCAGCAACGGATATAAAAAGTAAGCGACAAGCAGCATAGTCAACATCACCCACATAAATGAACGAATCTCCCGAGGCTTGTTAGGTAGAGTCACACTCA
>DCAJ01000100.1:0-1466 GCA_002311455.1 Anaerolineales bacterium UBA1136
GCACGCCACATACTCCAGACGAGGAAGGTTTCGACGATGAAGATGATGAGGATGCCGACTGGGATGATGAACCGGAAGACGGCACTCCGGATGACCTAGATGAGGAAGACGAAGACACTAATGTCTAGGTTTTAGTAAAAACTAGAAGCAATCACGCCTCATCCATAATATGGGTGAGGCGTTTTCTTTGCAGATGTTTGTCAATATAGATAACATTTGTCCATATCAATTGTTGGTCCAAAATAGTATACTCAGCAAGCTATGCTTAACTATGCCATATAATGTCATTGGTAAAATGGAATAGTGCTTTATTTTTCTCCAAATCCATCAAAACATATTTTGGTCATACAAAGTAGCATGTAGGACTCAAGAGATTGTGATTGTTGACTGTTGCTAAAACATTATGATTCCTATTAAGCTGGAATTAACCAATTTTCTCTCTTACAAAATTACTCAGACTTTAGATTTTAATGGGATTCATGTTGCCTGTTTGGTGGGTGATAACGGTTCTGGTAAATCATCTTTGCTTGAGGCAATGGTTTGGGCATTGTGGGGTCGTGCACGGGATGGTAAACGTAGTGATGATGAACTTATACATCATGGTGAGACTGAGATGCGTGTTTCACTTACGTTTGAAATTACGGGGCAGACTTATCAAATAATTAGGCAACGTAAAACAGGAAAGCGCGGACAACTTGTTCTTGCATTACATGTCTATGATGATGCTACAGAGAGTTGGCGGGATTTATCAGCAGCTGGTATTCGCCAGACACAGCGCAAAATAGATGAACTTCTCTGCATAGACTATGATACCTTTATGAATTCAGCATTTATTGCACAAGGTCGTGCTGATGAATTCACTATTAAGTCTCCATCTAACCGCAAGGCTGTGTTGGCAAGTATTCTTGGCCTTGAGCAATGGGATATTTTCGAGAATCGTGCTCGCAAGCGCAGTGCCGATCTTAACGAAAATGTGCGTATTTTGGACCGTGATATAGAATCAATTGATCAGGAGTTAAAGATGCGCTCTGATGTCGAACGCGAGTTGTCAGACGCCAAAGGACGTTTAGCTGGAGTTGAACAAAAGTTGCGTGTGGCTGAGAAAGATATGGCAGATATGGAACAGGCGCGCCAAGGTTTGGCTCATGCTCGTAGAGGTATTGATGACTTAAATTTGCGTATAAAACAGGGCGAAAGCGAATTATCAGGGATAGAGAGTGAGCTTGCATCTTATAAATCAGAAGCTGATCGAGCAGTCTTGAAATCTGATCGTGCTAACGTAAAATCGCACTTAACTTCTCTCCAGAAACTAGATCTAGAATCTAAGGAGCTAGTTAGACAGAAGGCAGATGCAGCTGAATCCAGCGCTCGCTTAAAGGGTGAAAATGAAATACTTGAACTGGAAGCAGGTACGTTGAAACAGCGCATCAAAGTCTTAAATACCACAACTGAGCCAATTTGTCCCA
>DCAJ01000100.1:1489-4863 GCA_002311455.1 Anaerolineales bacterium UBA1136
AGGGGGACTCAGTGTTAGTACATTTGAACGCTGAAGTGAAGGAACGTCGTAATCGTTATCACAGGCAGCGTGAGGATTACAGAAAGTTGGATGAAAAAGTCAATAGCCTTGATAAAGCGCTGTTAAAATTAGATAACGAACTAAAGCTGCAAACTAAGTTAGGGAGACGTTTGGCTGAACTTGACCTACAGATTTCAAATATTTCCAAATCACTTGATACGTTTGCAAATATCGAGACACGTCGTAAAAGGTGGAAAGATAATCTACACAAGGATCGTAACAAACTTAAAGAACTGGAGCTTGAGCAAGAAAGCCATTTATTAAGTATTCAGGCAGCTGAGGAGCGACAGAATAATCTGAATAATTTGAGGTTGGAACAGAGAATTTGTACTGAACATGTTGGAAGCGCAAGGCAGAAAATTTCTGCTTTGGAGAATCTAGTTGAAAGGCGCAAGTCTCGAATTATTGAGAGAGACCAAGTTGCGGAGCAGATTGGTATTTACGGTGAATTATATACTGCCTTTGGTAAGCAGGGGGTACCTGCAATGATTATAGAAGCAGCTGTGCCAGAAATAGAAAACGCTACAAACGATCTTCTTGGCAAGATGACCTACGGGAGAATGAATGTGCGATTTGATACCCAAAGGGCTCTGAAATCTGGTGACACCAAGGAGACACTTGATATTAAGATTGCTGATGACCTTGGTACACGTAATTATGAACTTTATAGCGGAGGGGAATCTTTTCGTGTGAATTTTGCTATTCGTATAGCTCTCAGTAAGTTGCTAGCACGGCGGGCCGGCGCACAATTGCAGACAATTGTGATTGATGAGGGTTTTGGCACTCAGGATTCTCTTGGAAGGCAGAGGCTTGTTGAAGCTATCAATACGATTAAGGACGATTTTGAACGTGTCTTGGTTATAACACACATTGAGGAATTGAAAGACATATTCCCTGTTCGGATTAACGTCTTAAAGACTTCTGAGGGTTCAAAGATTACGCTTGGTTAGACTTTTAGACAGTGAAGTAGATATAAGTATGTTGTTGGAAGACTAACCTAAACTACTTCCAGTTTTTCCTCGGCAGGTACTGTTTCCTTACTTTTCTTGCTCTTATCTAATTGTTTCTCAGATATTGTGCTGAATTCGAGACCATTGTCTTCACTAGTGTCTACATTCACACAATCGCCATTGCTAAAATCTCCACGTAGCATTTTCACCGACAATGGGGACTCAATGTGTTTCTGCATTGCCCGTTTTAGTGGACGTGCTCCGAAGGCTGGATCAAAACCTTGGTTGGCTAACCAGTTCCGAGCTTCTTCTGTCAGATTCACTGTAAGCCCATATTCTGATAATCTTTCTTGTATTTCATCCATTTGTAAATCCACTATTTTACCCATGTCGTCTGGAGTAAGTTGTGAGAATATAATGATTTCATCAATACGATTAAGGAATTCTGGCCTAAATGTGTCTTTAAGCGCCTTTTGAATTTTTGAGTCGTTTTCATGTATGGATCCATCTTTTTGGGACAGGAATCCTACAGCTCCTGAACCGGATGCAAACTCAGTCCCTAGATTTGAAGTCATAATGAGCACTGTATTACGAAAATCAACAATACGTCCCTGACCATCGGTCAATCGTCCATCATCTAGTATTTGTAGCAATGCATTCCAGACTTCAGGATGTGCCTTCTCGATTTCATCGAACAATACAACTCGGTATGGACGTCTACGCACTGATTCAGTGAGTTGGCCACCTTCCTCATATCCTATGTATCCAGGTGGTGCTCCAAATAAGCGTGACACAGTGTGCTGCTCGTGATATTCAGACATATCAATACGTACTAGTGCGTCTTCATCATCAAATAGGAATTCCGCTAGAGCTTTTGCTAGCTCGGTTTTGCCAACTCCGGAGGATCCTAAGAATATGAATGACCCTGTAGGTCGTTTGGGATCTTTAAGTCCGGAACGCCCACGGCGTATGGCATCTGCAAGTGCACTAATAGCTTTTTCTTGACCAATTATGCGTTGCTGTAATCGTTCTTCCATATTAAGCAATTTCTCTGCCTCAGTCTCAAGCATCTGAGTAAGTGGTATTCCAGTCCAGGTTGAAACTACTTCAGCTATATCCTCTGTGTCAACTACTTCGTTTAACTGATGCTCCTGTTCCCATTCGCGACGTTTGTCATTAAACTCCGACTCAATGCGTAGCCGTTCGGCCTTAAATTCCGCTGCATGTTGGTAGTCACGTTCGGCGCTAGCTGTATCCTCATCTGACTGCAATTTGTCGATTTCCTTTTTCTTTTCCTTTAATTCAGATGGGAGTGAATATAATGCCACTCGAACTTTGGCAGCTGCTTCATCCATTAAATCAATCGCTTTATCAGGTAATTTTCTGTCTGTGATGTAACGAGAGGATAATTTGGTGGCAGCAGTTAGTGCTTCTTCAGTAATGTTAACTTTGTGATGTTCTTCATAGCGACTGCGCAAACCCTTAAGCATTTCAACGGTTTGCTCTATATCAGGCTCTTCAACAAAAACAGGTGCGAAACGACGTTCTAGAGCGGGGTCTTTCTCGATGTACTTTCTAAATTCGTCTAGTGTAGTAGCTCCAACACATTGAAGTTCACCCCGTGCTAAGGCTGGCTTGAGCATGTTGCTAGCATCCATTGCACCCTGTGCTGCGCCTGCTCCTACAACTGTATGTAACTCGTCTATGAAAAGTATTATGTCTCCCTGACCCGTCTGTATTTCTTCTATAGCTGCCTTTAGACGTTCTTCGAATTCGCCTCTAAATCGTGAGCCTGCGATCATTGCTCCTAGGTCAAGTGCTACAACAGTTTTTCCACTAAGAATCTCGGGCACATCATTGTCCGCTATTTTTTGTGCAAGCCCTTCAAGTATTGCTGTTTTTCCCACACCTGCTTCGCCAATCAATACTGGATTGTTCTTGGTTCGTCGAGAAAGAACCTGTATGACTCTCAATATCTCATCATCACGCCCAATCACAGGGTCAAGCTTTCCAGAACGCGCAAGTTGTGTAAGGTCACGACTATATTTTTCTAGAACCTTGTAGCGAGATTCTGCTTGTGGCGTAGTGACGCGCTGACCTCCACGTAATTCTTGGATGGCACTAAGCACACGTTTCGGGTTTATACCTGCTTCTGACAAAATACGTTCTACATTAGTATTTCGTTCGGAGAGAATAGAAAGAAAGATGTGTTCGGTAGAAATAAACTCATCTTTAAGACGGTTAGCTTCTTCATTTGCCAAGTCGATAATTCGTTTAACACGTGGCGTAATAAATACTTGGCCTGCACCACCACCATATACTGCTGCTTTAGGGCTGGCTCTTAAAACATCATCCAGACGCTGT
>DCAJ01000100.1:4929-10912 GCA_002311455.1 Anaerolineales bacterium UBA1136
AGACGCTGTTGGATCAACTCCCCTTCCACATTTAGCATATCCAAGATTTGCGGAATCACTCCTTCAGGTTGCTCGAGAAGTGCTAGTAGAATATGCTCGGTATCAACTTGATTATGGCTATAACGCTGCAGTATTTCGTACGCTCTGGCTGCTGCGTCCTGGGCACGTTCCGTAAAACGATCGAATCTCATCATGTCAATATACCTGTCTTCATATGTGTGTTAATAGTGACATCAAAGAAAATATTGTCAGATCTTTGGTCAATTCCTTTTATTATATACGTATTGTCTATACAAAACATTAGTCTAATCTATGCAAAACATTAGATATTCTCACTGGTAGTCTTGTATGTTCAATGAACTCAGCCATGCTTGTTGATTATAACTTAGTATATTACCAAAACTATCGTATTCGAAATTGTATATGGCGACCGGCCCACCACTGATGAGTGGTGGGCCAACCACATGTATATTATTTACTACTTCATTGGAACTAAAAACCCACTCTTGTTGTTTCCATTGTAGCTTTCCCTCATCACATTCTTGGATTATTTCTGAGGGAGCTGGAGCAGTGTAGAGTGCGAGTACTCCATGGATATCTGGAGAACACCAATTAAGCAATCCACCGAATCGGGCCGTAGGCAGTGTTAGACCGGTCTCTTCATATGCTTCTCGCAAGCAAGCTTGTAAAGCAGTTTCATCATTTTCAATTCTACCTCCTACTCCATTCCACAGGCCGTCATTGGGTGGATTGTATCGAAGCAGCATGAGGATTTTGTCATTGCTGGTGATAAAACAAAGTGTATGACTGGCGATTGCGACTTTGGATGACTTACTCATTAGACTACTCCAAATCATCTAGATCCATGAGCATATTTGAGGAAGGCAGGAGCGTGGCTGGGCCAGCAATTTGTCCTGGTATGATGTCTAGTTCTAGGCCGAGTAAGGAGATATTATTCATTACTTCATCTTGATAGTCTGAGTGAGTCAGGAAAACTATGCTTGGCCCTGTATCAGTTGAGAAGTACACAGGTATTTCCTGAGCTCGAAGGCGGTGACACATGTGAAAGAGCGATATGTTTTCCGGCTCCCATGCAATTAATGGATTATCTATGTTTGTTGTCATTGAGACCCCATGAAGACGCATGCTGTCCCTCTCAGCTAACTGCGCCACTAATTCCCAGTTGCCCTGCGAGATAGCATCAATGCACTGAATTGTGTCCTGGCTACGGTTCTCAATCCAATTGCGAAAGAACGGACTGTGCGGGGCTGTTCTATGAGCTTGATCTGTCTTTAAACCTATACTAGATTCTATAGGTATTGTTAGTAAGCACAAATCATCTAATTGATTATCAGCATCAAGGCGTACAGCGAAACAGTCTTCATGAGCAATACCTGGGTAAGATAGCCAGAGTGCTAAACCACCGACAGCGCTGCGACACGCTGAGCCAGACAACAGTCGGGCAGTGCAACTTACAAGTCGTAGGTCATTTACTGCTTCTGTTCCGAGCATAGCTGCTATAGCAGCTGTAGCTAGAGCAGCTCCTGCAGATGCACTCGTACCAAGCCCTTTACCATTACTGCCTCCTTTAACCACATTTTTTGACCGTACGGTTGCTCTGTTGCTATTACCCGCTAATTTGCGTACAAAATCTAATACTGTCACAACTCGATTGAGCTTGTTTCCATAGATTGGTTCTCCGTTGATATGGAGGTTGTCATGTTCTACTTCTTGATTGAAATCTACACAAGTAATTGTGTAAGCTGCATCATTATTTACAGAAATGCTAGGCATGAAAGCCGTACGCCACTGTGGGTCGGCAAGCCCATGGTATTTTAATATGCCTTGCATAACATATGCTTTGGCTACAGCATTGCCGCTTCCATTATGTTTCCAATGATTACTGAAGCGGTGAGGTATTTTGATGCCGTGGCTATCTAACAATGATCGAATATCTTTGTCAGTTTTTTTCATGGCAGACGCATAATCTGCAAAACCAGAGGGTATAGAGGTGCTGACAGATTGCGCAAAGTTTCTACCGGTATCGATTGTTGCTTTCTCGCTCATCTATTTTAGACTTTGTACAGCATGTTGTGCTCCAACTCACGTATACTAAACTGATTTACTAGGCAAATTTCAACAAAATGATACAGCATTACTAGCTAGAATGTAAAGAACAATAAATATAAGTAATCACTAATGCATGATAGTTATTATCAATAATATTGTCTATCGAAGCCAAGACTTGATGAGTCTGCAGAGTAGCGTAGCCTTTTGTGGTGCATATTCAGTGAGATTATATGTATGGTCATAGCCAGTATATGTGTGAGATTCACATGGTTGTCATTTGCTAGATGATGACAACCATGTGAATCGTTACTACAATATTTGTTCTAGGTTTTGTGACTTTATTGGCTTGGGACTGCAAGTGTCTGTCCAGCGTATATCATGAAAGGTTCTGATATATCGTTCGTTGCTGACAATGCATTTACAGACACTCCAAGCTTTTGCGATATAGAGAACATTGTGTCACCCGTTCTTACTTCATACGTGTCAGATGACAAAGCATTGGCCGGAGCCATGATAGATGTGGCATTCTCGTCCTCTACAGTATTGCTTTCTACTGGTGCCTGTTCTTCACTAGAAATTTCCGATTGATTTGTACCTGGAATCACTAGTTCTTGGCCAGGGTAAACTTGCTGATTTGGACCTATGATGGGATTTGCTTGCAGTAAAGTCATTGCCGTAATGTTGAACATTCGGGCTATTTTGTAAACCCAGTCGCCAGATTGAACCGTATACGTGTCAGGACCTGCTCCTACTATTGTATCTGCAATGGCTGCTGAGGTATCTGTCACCGGATCTTCTTGTGTCATCACTGCGGTATCAGTACTGTCTTCTAATTCTTCAACTACAGCGGTCTCGGATGCGGTTTCACCATCAGAATCAGATAGTTCCACAGTAGAATTTGCAATATCTTGTTGCTCTTCATTGGTATTGGTTACACCATCCATATCATCATCTAGTAATGCTTGCATACTTGATTCTGATTCTTCCGTACTGGGATCGGAGTCGCTCATTTCATCAATTGCGACTTCTTCTACAGTGGAATCGTCAGGCAATATGCCTTCTGTGGCTGAGCGGTTACAGCCTACTAATACAAATGATGCAATCAATATTACTGAGAGCACCAATGCAAAGTATTTTGAGTAATAGTATTTCACAGCGTACCTCCTTACTGAATGAGAACAAGCCGCTATCTATCTTGCCTAACTAAATTCGGCCTGATACACAGGGTAAACCAAACAATATTGCTTGGTATTAACATTGTGGGTGCAAGAGGTATGCCAGTTTGTAATTGTAGTTAAAATTGCAGAAACTTAGCTCAAATTTGTTCGTCGGGATCAATTATTTCTGGCTGAGACATTTCTACTATCTCACCATGGTGATTTACTATTATGCGGAAGCCGAGCATGCCAAGCCATTGCCTAACTCCTCTAGGAAGACCTTGCTGCAGTAGTTTGTCCATGTGATCATCTATATTGTTTAGTGAAGAATCAATCATTGCTTTTGTAAACAAATCATCTTGACCTGACATTTTTAATGCACTATCACTAATCACATCTTTGTGGTTAGTGATCTGATTTCGTAATTCTCGCAGCACAGCTCGGTCTATTTCATCTGCAGATACGTGGCGATGGAAACCAGCATCATTTATTACGTAATGAGCTTCCTCTCCTATATGAGTTACACTCACTGTCTCATTAGATTCACTTACTATTAAACCTTGGAAGAGGGGTTGCTTACTCATTGATCAAAGTTGTCCTGGGTAATATTATATATATTTAGGTGATCTCTCACAAGCGCTATCAAAGCTTGCGTTGTCTTTTGATAATCCAGTCTTTTAATCTATCAGATGCAAACCGTGCAAATATATCGGCTACAAATCCATTTATGCCAATCCGGTAGCGTGTACGTGGTTTGCTTGCCATTAGAGCGTGTTCTACTGCTCGTACAACTACTTTAGGGTCGCTCATGGATTGTTTTATATCATGCTCCCATTGCAGTATAGCTTCAAATGCTGGACCATAAAGCACTTTAGCTTTCGATGGCAATTTGTCAATCATAAGTTTGGTCACTTCCATTGATTTGTTCCATATGGGTGTAGAAATTGGCCCGGGCTGGATTACAGATACATTAATTCCCCATGGCATCAACTCTAACCTCATAGAATCTGACAAAGCCTCAAGCGCAAATTTTGAGGCAGCGTATGGGCCGAGGAAAGGTGTTGCTACTCTTCCGCTTACAGAACTCATATTAATAATGCGTCCTCTACAGCGACGTAGTAGTGGAAGTAGAGCTTGAGTCACAGCCACTTGACCTACAACATTGATTTCCAATTGTGAGCGGAGTGCATCAATTGGAACAAACTCAAGAGGCCCAGCAATGACAATGCCAGCATTGTTGATAAGTCCATGCAGTCCGACAGTCTTTAGTTCTGTTTCAATTACCTTGGTTGCCTTAAGGATGCTGTCGGGTTTAGTTATGTCTATGTAAACAGGAGTCAACCGATCGCTTGAAGCTTGTTTCAAAGATGAAGCATCAGTTTCATTGCGCACGCCAGCAAATACTCGGAAACCCAATTTGTCTAAGTGCAAAGCACATGCTTGGCCGATGCCAGTAGATGCTCCTGTTATTACTATAGCCTTAGTAGACATTGATTTTGACATACGCTGATTGTTACATCTATATGCACGCTATAAACGTTCTAACCAAATTCACTTTCGGTAATGTACTTCCTATTTCATTTTATTGTTGTGAAAATCAGTTTATCATAATTGTCCGCATTAATATGAGATAGTCTTGAGGTTTACCTGTCAGATACCAGGCGATATAATCAAGTAAATAGTAATTGTATGGGAGTATTAAGTATACGCACGATTAGTTTTTTGTCAGGTGCCCGATGTGGAGCAGCAGTTGTTGCTGTGGCAATATTGTTTTTTGCACCTACTGCAGGGAGTAAAATCCGAAAAAGTGCGATGGTTAGAATTGGTAATCTTGTTGAAAAGGCAAGGCAAACCAGAGCACAAGAGTAATAGTCGCCAATAGTTGATCTGGTTGTAACAGCCTAGATTCATTGACACAAGTTCTCAATTAGTATGTTGCAATATGATAACGAGCCAGTTCGGTAGTATATGGTGTTGTAGCAGCAACAACGATTGTTGAACCAAACGCAATTTCGAATTCTGCCTTACCATCTTTTACTTCTACTGTAGTTACCTCTTTATTTTGTTTGTTCACTACTTGTATTAGCCAGCTCTGTGGAAGTATATTGTCAAATCTTACCCATCCATTGGATTCCCATCCACCATCTCCATTCTCGAAATCTTCCTCATAGTCTATTTCTCTGATGGAGATGTCATCTAGCATGAAGCCGGGATTGTTAATGGCAGCATCAGTTATATATTCGAATCTGATCAGAATGTTATGTCCTGTGAACGCACTTAAATCTACTGATTCTTGTATCCATTTCGGTTGTTTTCCTTCGCCTGAATTGTTGTTGTAACCCCAATCTAGATTGTTCCCAGAGGGATTGTAATCAGTGCCTCGAGGAGTCTTGATGATTTGCCAAGTTGCACCGTGGTCTGTTGACACTAGCAAATACACATAATCATAATTATTTTCTAATGACCACCATGCCCAATAGTTTAGTGTAGCTGCAGTAACTGCAGTCAGGTCTACTAGCTTTGTGAGTGTTGTGTCACTGCTATCATGTCTGTTACTCCAAACCATAAATTTTCCAGAATGTGGACGTACATTTGCCACGCCAATCTGATTGGAACCAGTGAACACAACTTTTGTAGGAAAAGTACAATCAGTTTCTATGTAGTCGGCCCCATATTGATGTACAGTTAGTTCTCCAGATATTGAGTTGCAGCCCATAGTTTCACTTGATATTGCAAGTGGAGCATCTGGATAATTA
>DCAJ01000100.1:10984-12192 GCA_002311455.1 Anaerolineales bacterium UBA1136
ATTAGAGTATCCATATCTGCCATCCGACCACGAAGTATCACCTACGTAGTTTGCTATTAGCCAGTCTGCAAAAAACTGAATGCTAGTGATCGACTTCCCTGTGTTTGCGTCTATTACATTCATTTCTGATAGAACTTGATCCATTGCTGTTAATCCACTATCGGTGTGAGCTATCAAAGCGCGAGTAGCTCTGTCTCCGAAGCGGTCAAGAAAATAATTTAGGAACAGAAACGATGCTCCATAATGTGGAATTGAGTCTGCGCCTCCACCAGCTGGACTCCATGAGTTTAGTTGTAGGTCGGGATTAGCTGCAAATTCCTCATCTACAACCTGGGGCATGTATCCATTTAGCATTTCAGCCAATACTGAAGCACCTTCATTTACCCATGTTTCTTCATTTGCATCATTAGCCCAGTGCACCATATGTTGAAATTCGTGCGCCAATATGCTGCCTATATTGGCATCATCTATGTTAACTGTGTCTGCGTTAATGTAAATCATCTCTTTTTCGTTGGAATATTGGTGTGCGAGTTGTGAGTACTCGTCTGTTGATGCATAATATCCACCTACTGAATTACCAAGTCCTGCAGTGTAGAGAATATATAGTCGTGGATCACCATCTATGCCTGGCGACCATTCTCGACCAAAAAACCGTCGAATATTGGGAATAATGTTAGTTTCAAAATTGTCTATTAGGGACTCAAGTGCCATCGTGTTCTTGCGCATATCTAAATCTGTTTGCGCAAAAAAATATACCTGTTTTCCCCGATAAACTAGTTCTGCCATGACATCGAAATGTTCGTCAGTGTCCAGATTTGTAGCGGAGAAAGTTATTTGATCGTCGATATCGTGCTCGTCCATATGTGCTTGAACTGTCACAGGTATATAAGAGTTACCAAGTATCCGTATGGCAACGTCACGTATGTTGTTTTCTGGTATTGGCATTTCCCTGATTGTTTTTAAAGTGTCTTGATTTATCAGTTCAGAAGTTGGAATTGGAGTGGATGTCATATTGACAAATGATTCGCTATTTGGCTTAGGAATAGTCTCGTAATTATTGGTAACTACTTCAGTAGTAGTTGCTTTGTCTGTTGGCGTTGGTACACTTGTCTGGTATACATCATTCTTGATTTCGCTAGTGTCCTGAACAGATGTATGCTGAACCGCAGTCTGAGTATCATCGGCTTCAGTAATTGGAGAAAGTATTT
>DCAJ01000100.1:12251-26610 GCA_002311455.1 Anaerolineales bacterium UBA1136
CGCAGTCTGAATGTCATCTGTTCCAGTAATTGGCGAAAGTATTTTCTCATTGGATGGTACGCATGCCGTAATGACAGTAGCAAATACGATGGCATGTAATTTTGTGAGTGATATCTTAGGTTCAACTTTCATGAATGAAAAGAATATTAACTAATTGATGTAAATTGAAATATATCTTCACAGGAGTTGTGAAGTCTACCATACGCTGCCATTCTATATAAATGTGGATTACAGTAATATAAAAGACCAGTGCATATATTAGTATTGCAGATATAATCCTATTTATGAGCACTCATAGTTTTATATTAGATTACTTCTATTACCGCAGATTTACTACTAAAAGTGCATATTAGTGAACTTTCTCTAACTAATTTTCGAATATATCGCCATTTGGAAACCAGCCTACCTAAAGGGCATTTGATCTTAGTAGGTAGTAACGCACAGGGAAAGACTAGCTTACTTGAGGCAGTTCACTACCTTGCTGGGGCCAACTCTCCTCACAAAGGTAGCCATCGTCAATTAATTCATTGGCTAGCTGTGCAAGAGGACTCTCAACCCTACCTGAGAATTTGTGCTGACGTAGTTTTCAAAAATGAAACACGTAAGGTAGATATTAGACTACAAATTGACAAAGATGGCATAGACCGAGAGCCGCGTCTGACAAAACATGTGATTGTTGATGGTTTAAAAATGAAGGTAAGTTCTTTGAGTGGGGTCGTGAATGTTGTTATGTTTCTTCCACAAAATATGGTACTAGTGGAAGGTTCACCTAGAGACAGACGTAATTATCTGGATACTACGATTTCTCAGGTTGATCCAGTGTATGCAAAGGCTGTTCGTGATTATGCCAAAGTCCTTGCACAAAGAAATGCACTTCTAAAGAAACTTCAGGAAAGAAAAGACAATGTACTTGAAGAACTTGAATTCTGGGATGAGCATCTATGCGAGAAAGGGTCTATTGTCGTGGCTCGACGAGCTCGCGCATTGTCGGAAATACAGGATTATGCTACTAAGATTCACAGAGAGTTGACCAGCGATTCAGAACATTTGCAATTGAAATATTATCCTAGTTATGATTTAAATCAAAGTAAAGGAGAACAGCTTGCATTGGGTCTTGATATATCGTTTGCAGACTCCACAGTCTCAGAGGATGATATGGCAGCAGGAATGAGGGAGAATATCGTTAAATTGCGACCGGATGAGAAACGGAGGGGTATGACATTGGTTGGACCTCATCGAGATGATTTTCGCTTCGAAGTGAGCGGAGTTGATTTAAGTATATTTGGCTCTCGTGGACAGGGTCGTACAGGTGTACTTGCACTCAAATTTGCTGAAATGGAGTGGATGCGCGATCGTAGTGGAGAATGGCCGATTCTATTGTTAGATGAAGTTCTTGCAGAACTGGATCCTCAGCGTAGGAGTGACATGCTGCAGCGTGTGAGTGAAGCAGAACAAGTAATTATGACAACCACTGACCTAGGTATGATACCTGAGCGATTCCGAGCACAATCATGCATTTGGAATGTGTCAAGAGGTACATTAGAGTAAGATAAATTGTAGTAATTATAGTAACGGTCGTTTCTTCGGCATGCCTGGACGACGTGGATATTTGTTTGGAGTGGCAGACATTTTTCTCATCACAATCAAATGTCTAGTTTCGTTAATGCCAGGCAAATTTATAGGTACTATGTGATCTAGGTGGCCTCCTAGTTCGGATAACGCCGTTGTTACTTGCGAGAGTTCCGACTTCGCCATTATTGTTTTCTGTGCTAGACAATATCCAGATAATCGAGTTAATGGCAACAAATACTCTGCTAGCACCGGTAGACTTGCTACAGCACGGGCAATAGCCCAGTCGTAACGCTCTCTATGTCCATAATCTTGGCCGAGGTTTTCAGCGCGGTCATGTAAAACTCGAGCATTAGATAATTTTAGTTCAGTTACTATCTGATTCATAAAAGTACACTTCTTCTCTGTCGATTCAACAAGAGTGATATTAATGTCGGAGCATATAATTGCCATGGGTATTCCTGGAAAACCTGCTCCAGAACCAACATCCACTAATTGGATGGTTGCTTGCTTGTCTGCTCTTTTCTGGATTGCTATAAGACATGACAATGAATCGAGAAAATGTTGTACCAAGATTTCTTGACTACCCAATATCCTAGTAAGGTTGAAGTGCTTATTCCAACGTATTAATTCTTTTTCATAATAGTGGAATGCATCCTCTTGTGACTTAGTCAGATGTAATCCTAGCAACTCGTGAACCAGATGTGTCAGTTTTGCCATGACTGCAAAAGTAAGTTGACTTTGCTTGGATTGATCCATACTATGGAACCTATTTGCACTGCTTTAGCACCTGCTCGTAGCAGTGCCTTAGCTTGCTCATTATTGTGGACATCACCTGCAGCTATTATAGGCAATTTAATTTCCCGAGATAGTTTTCTCACTATAGTTAGTGTTATTCCAAAAGTACTAGTTCCATACATGCGTCCTTCAAACCAGGAGGTTCCATCAGGTAGAGTTGTTCTGGCCGGAGCGGTGACAGTTATGGCTTGTGCTCCCGAGTCCTCGGCCAGTGCAGCAAAAGTTTCTGGATTTTCAAATGGAGTTCTAACTATAATAGGCAAAGCACCTTTTGACGCACTAAGTACAATAGCGGCTGCATGATTAGGGTCTTCATCGTGGTGAAATCCAAGTTCAACCCCTAACACATTGTCCTGTTCTTCAAGTTGGTAAACGCATTCTCCTGCTTCATCTGGAGTGTCTACTGCTAGGTGTACAATGACAGGACATGAAAATCTCTTCCACTTCTTTCCGTATGTAAGTAATGCTTTGCTTAGTCCAAGATTGGGCAATCCAGTGTGCAGCACCATTCCAGTGTTTATCTCTCGCGTGTGCACACCCCGACTAGGTCGCCGTGGATTTACTGTAATAGGATTTGTTATCATGGCTCCTAATAGATGCATGTCGATTACGTTGGAGTACTCATCTGCAAATCCCCAGCATCCACACTCTGCTATAAATGGACTATTCAATAGCAGACCTCTTTTGTGTCCAGGAGCTAGTTCAATTTGAGTGACAGACTTAGACATATTGTTTGCCATTTTAGCAATAAAAAATTAGCAGTATGCCACTATGGTCCGTACAAGTCTTGTATGCTGTACCATGTTACTCTACTTCTATATGCAACTCAGACAATTGAAAAAAAGGACCTTGCTTACAAGCTAATTTCCATCCTGTCTTAGTATAAATAGTGCATCCGTGGCAGGCTCCAACACCACAAGGAAACAAGGTTCCACAAAGTACATAAGTATTACTAGATATTGAGTCTAGCAATTTGTGGATAATTGGTTCTGGTCTAAAATCCATCAATACTTGTTCAGCCCAAGCAAAATGATTTTCCAACAATGGTGGCAGCTCACCTTGATGAACCTCAATTCTTGGGTCAAGTGATTCCAATGGGTATGAGCATGATACTAAAAGTGTTACATCCACGCCTCTTTCCAGAGCTAGTTGTGCAAATGGCAGTAATTTGCTTGGGCTGTTATGGGCAACAAGTAATAAATGATTGGCAGATCTATTTATTATTACAGGTTGGCCACAAGGACCAATTAGGTCCACTTTTGCACCCGGACTCAGGTCTACTGATTGCGGGTGATCGCTTTTTATCTCTAGCGTGAAACCATCACTCTCAGTAGTTGTCGGAAATACAACTGTATTCAGGTACGGGTAAGTACTTGTCCAGAATCTAGCTAGCATGAATTGACCAGGACGTGGTATGAAATCGGAATGTAGTTTTACTTGAAACCGATCATCTCCGATTGTAATAAGATCATTGCATCTCGCAGTACTGACTTTCATGTTTGCATGATAGCATAATGTGTACACTTGTAGAGATCCTGGCTAACCACTAAGATATTATGATATTATGCTAAAGTGATAGTTTGTTATTGTGAATTCGCCGCAATTTAAATGGAAGATTTAGGTTCCAGAGCTCAAAATATGGTCAATGTAGGCGTAGGACTTTGTGCTACTTGTAAGCATGTACGAGTAGTTACAAGTGATCGCGAATCATATTTTGTGATGTGTAGTTTGGCGAAAAAGGACTACAAATACAAAAAGTATCCTAGATTACCAGTTCTCAGATGCAGTGGTCATACCATTTCTCATAAACAAGATGACTAGACGAAAATTATACGGGTGGGAGAAACAGGCAGCTCAGACTGTGTATTCCACATGCATAGATTATCGGAGAGTAATAGTGTGTGAGGGAGTACGATGGACCAATATTATAGATGACTGGGCTCGTCGGCTGCGATCCATTCCTGCTCGACCTCAGTATCAACAAAATGCTATAGCTATTGGTTTTCGCTGCTATTTCCCTGTACATCTACCTTCCAAATGTTTGGCAGATGATGATAATTTCAAGTTATCCATGGGTTGGTTAATTCACGAACTTGCCCACGTGTGGCAATTCCAATCTATGGGATGGAAGTATTTGACTAGGGCATTAACGGCACATATTCGAGAGGGAGTTGATGTTTATGATTATGGAGGTGTCGAAAGTCTTGGAAAACTCCGTTTGCAGGGAGTCAGGCTTAAGGACTACAACCTGGAACAACAGGCAGCAATATTACAAGATGCTTATCTGCATCTATGCGACACAGATTACAACAATGTGTGGAGTGCATACATAGCTGATGTCGGGTGATATGTTGTCGGTATAGTTGCCGTAATGATTAGGTTGCGGTAAAGTGCAGTAATGAATATCTTAATAACTAACGACGATGGAGTAACATCTATTGGTCTACATGCCTTAGCAGATGTACTTAAGGAAGTGGGAGAGGTGACAATTCTGGCTCCTAACCGTAATTGGTCAGTGTCAGGACACGCAAAAACCCTTGATAATCCCCTTAGGGTACGAAGTACTAATCTTCCCGATGGCAGCAATGCATTTACAACAAATGGTAGTCCCGCTGATTGCGTAGTGCTTGGACTTCTTGGAGCGCTTAAGAAGCCTATAGACTTAGTAGTAGCGGGCATTAATACTAGCAATAATTTAGGTTATGACGTCAACTATTCTGGTACAGTGGCTGCTGCTACTGAAGCGACGATTATGGGCGTACCCGGTATAGCTATATCTACCCTATTTGATGAAGATATAGGATATGGTCCTGCGGCTAAGGTTGGATTACAAGTAGTGAGACAAGTAGTGAAGCATGGTCTATCTCCTGCCACTATATTGAATGTAAATGTTCCTACCACTACTCTTGACCAGATGAAAGGTATCGAAATTACTAGACAATGTGACAGTGGCCATCATCAGGATGATTTGGTTCACTACAAAGATCCTTACGGAGAGACATATTACTGGATAGGTGGCAAGCCGTTCAACAATCCAGACAAACTTGGAACGGATATTGGAGCTATTGCCAACAACTATATTTCAGTAACTCCTTTGAAGATTGATAGGACCTTAGATTCATTCATCCCTGACCTAAAAGATTGGGTTCTGGAAGTTCCAATTGACCATGATTAATATTAGTCAACAATACTATAAAAATATCTACTACGTTAGCTTTTATGTGAAAAAGCACTAATGGATGCGGAGGCAAAAAGACATGGAAAAATTTAATGGGGTAGCCAGTTGGTATATTGTTATTAGAAGGGTTGTAGGTGGACATTATGCATCAACAGATGACAAACGTGCCTGGCGTTCATGGGCACTATATGACTGGGCCAATTCAGCATTTGCTACTACAGTTATGGCCGGTTTCTTCCCATTATTTTTCAAAGCATATTGGGCAAATCCTAGTAATCTAAGCGAAAGCACCTACATTCTAGGATTGTCCAATTCCATTGGTTCTATCGTTGTGGCGGCATTGGCTCCTTTTCTAGGTGCTATTGCTGATAAAGCTGGTGCAAAGAAGAAATTTCTCGCCCTGTTCGCTTTCCTGGGTATAGTCATGACTGGTGGGCTTTGGATGGTACAACAGGGGCAGTGGCTTATGGCAGTATTGGTATATGCTGTAGCTGCCATAGGTTTTTCTAGTAGCAACCTATTTTATGACTCACTTTTGCCGGCAATTGCTAGCAAAGAAAAAGTGGACTATGTATCTACCTTAGGTTTTGCTTGGGGGTATATTGGCGGCGGATTACTTTTTTTGTTGAATGTGGTCATGTATCTTCAGCCAGAACTGTTTGGTATTCCTGATGGTGCAACAGCAATCAGGATTTCATTCTTGACCGTGGCTATATGGTGGGGAGTTTTCTCGATCCCGGTATTCGTTTTTGTCAAAGAGCCACGCATACATGAGTCGGTAGGCACACTAGAAGCTATATCTTCTGGATGGAAACAACTGAGGACAACTATAAGTGATATTGCTCATCTGAAGGTGGTAGGAATGTTTCTATTGGCGTACTGGTTTTACATAGATGGTGTCGATACGATAGTACGGATGGCAGTTTCATATGGTACGGATCTAGGTTTTGACAGTAGTGCGTTAATAACTGCCTTGCTGCTTGTACAGTTCGTTGCTTTTCCAGCTGCGCTTTTATATTATCGATTTGCAAACAGAGTAGGAGTTAAGCCTGCCATAATGTATGCCATTGGTGGCTACGCATTAATTACATTTCTCGCTTATTTTATGAATGCCACTTGGCACTTCTATGTACTGGCTGTGATGATTGCTCTTTTCCAGGGTGGCATTCAGGCTCTTAGCCGAAGTCTTTATACACGGATTATCCCCACTGAAAGATCAGCTGAATTCTTTGGATTCTACAATATGTTCGGTAAGTTTGCGGCTGTCATAGGACCTTTCCTGATGGGATATGTGACCCTTATGTATGACAATCCTCGTTTCGGTATACTATCCGTTTTGGTGCTGTTTGTGCTAGGAGCTTTCTTCTTAGCTAAAGTAGATGTAACCAAGGGAGAGCAGTTAGCCAACGATTACCTGGCTAACTAAATAGTGGACGTAGGTTTTGAGCAAGTATGCGTAGCATTGACCTATGGAAAGGTTGCGGATGTTTGGAAAAAATACAGATAAATACCTTTTAGGTATTGTGATTGGTTCTGTAGTGCTTGTTATAACTTCCATATTTATGGTCCGGTCCATTCCAGAACCATCTTACAAATCTAAACTGTCACCTGAAGGTGTTTCACACAATTATCTGTTAGCCCTACAACAGGGTGATTACACGCGGGCTTATAGTTATCTATCTATGCAGCTAGATGGATATCCTGAATCCTCAGACGCATTCGAAGACTTGGTGTTGGACTATCCTGGGCATTTCATGATTGATGAAAACGACAATGTTCAGCTTCAAGTAATTGAGGTTGATATTGAAGGTGACAGCGCTAGGGTTCGCATTCGTGAGACGCATTTCTACTCAGGAGGTATTTTTAGTGATGGGTATGACTCACGGACATTTCGCATGAAACTTCAGCTTGATAGCGATGGTTGGAAGATTATATCTGCTGGAAGCTATTGGGCAAATTGCTTGAATAATCGGAGCACATGTCAGTGAGAGACTCCAATAGAATACGATGACTAGTATACGTCGTTGGTATCTATTTTCGGTTTGCGCTGTCAGTCTTCAGGCAGTGGCCTGGGCGGCTATTGTACTACTACGTGGCATACTTCACACTGGGTTGCAGGCAGATTTTGAATTAATTTCAGTGCAAATTGCTGTTATCACAATCGGACTTCCTATATTTTTGTGGCATTGGTCTAGGGCGCGCGATCATCTCACGGACCAGGTAGTGGATGGAGAGGTAGAACTGGAGCCTGTCCCATTATACCTGTATATAATGTTGTCGGGATTTATTGGTCCGGCTGTGACAAATGCGATTACTCTGCTCACCGCTCTATTTCATCCACTACTAGGATTGTCCTCAAAACCACTCGAAAATGATATGACTGTACCCGAGGCTATTATCAGCTCTGGTGTTGCATTGTTAGTGCTATGTATCATGTCACTGTATTTTCGAAAATTGGAGCGGGGGGAGTTCGCCTCAGGCAGGAAGGATCGTGGATGTATTTCATACGCAAGGCGCGGATACTTATTTGCCCTAAGCATCTCTGGTCTATCACTTACAGTTTACAGTCTGATTGGATTATTGAATTGGATGTCGTTTCAGCTGTTTGTAGAAAATAGTGTTGTTGGACTAAATAGTGCTGCTCCGATTGTTGTCGATGAAGCTGCCCGTTTGTTGGTAGGCTTAATTCTGTGGCAATTATCATGGGGTCGAGCGCAAGCTTTGTACTACTCTGGATCGCAAGATGAGCAGGAATCATCATTGCGCAAACTGTATCTTTATACGTTATTGTTTGTGGGTTCATTGGTAGTAGTGACCACTGCAGCTACAGTGCTGTCAGGAGTATTACGTGTGTGGCTTGGTTTGAAAAGTACAGGTGAAATTCACATAGCTGTGAGCGCCATAGTTGGTTTTGGAATAGTGTGGTCATATCATGCCCTGGTGTTGCACCGTGATGCGCAGCTTGCTTCAAGCAGTTATAGCGAGGCAACTATCAGGCGGATTTATCGATACCTGCTCGCTACTATTGGGTTTGCTGTTGTACTAGTTGGTGTAGGAGGTGCGATTGATGTAATTATTCGGATGATAGCTGAACAGGGATTAGGGAATGTGCTGCGCGAACAAGTAGCTAGTGTTTCAGCTGCTCTGGTAGCTGGGCTACCAGTTTGGTTCTTGTCATGGCAAAAGGTGCAGGCTGCAGCTAAAACTAGTGACGATTTGGGTAGAATAGAGAGGCAGTCCGCAGCACGCAAGGTTTACATTTATCTATTTCTATTTGTGGCCACAATGACTGTGCTGGTCAGCGGAGTAGTTATAGTATCTCAATTGCTAAACATAGCCTTTGGAAATGCCTCGTCAGAGAATTTGGCCAATCTACTGGCTCATGCTATTGCTTACAGTGTGATTGCTGTTGCTGTTTGGTTCTATCATCGTGCGGTTCTGAGTGAAGATCGAAGTTGGGACATGGGTAGTAATCAGCAAGTTGAAGCTAATGAGATTAGGGTCGTGATTTTTATGCCTGAAGCCGATGATGTGCGCATTGGCCTTAACTCCACATGGGAATTACAGTTTACTGAGATTGAAATAGAGTCGTCCTACAGCGAAGAAGCCATTGAAAATTTATCAGATTCTGATGTGGTGATTGCTCATGCTGATGCTATTGGTATTGTTGCTATTAGTAAGGCTCGTAAGTTGATAATACCATCTTCGCCCGGTCATGAGTGGAACTGGATTGGAGTGCCTGTTCGTTCAACACAGTCTCAGGTAAAAGACTGTACTCAAGCACTTCGACAGATTATAGCAGGTGAAAAAGTGAGACCATCCCGGAGATTAAGCGGGTGTGTACTTGTTGCAGTAGTGATCATTGGAATTCTGATTTTGTTGGCATTTGTGATGCCTTTCATTATGTTTGTTACTGGGATTGGCTGATGTTATATCAAAACCTACTTCTTGGAGAAAAACGTGAGTAAATCAATTGGTTTCATTGGCCTAGGTGCAATGGGGAGGGGTATGGCTCTGAATCTTCTTAGGGCTGGATTTGAACTATGTATATGGAATCGTTCTGTTAGTAAGATGGATGAATTGGTAGAGGAGGGAGCTATTCCTGCGGAAAACCCAGCAGATCTAGCTCATCGGTCTGAAATATCGATTGTATGTGTAAGTGATACCCCGGATGTGGAGTCAGTTATACTTGGCCAAGACGGGATTATCCACGGAGTTCAGCCGGGCTCTTTAGTAATTGATACTAGTACCATTAGCCCTAAAGCAACTCGTAGGATTTCAACTCGTTTGGAGGAAGGTAATGTGTACATGCTGGATGCTCCTATAAGTGGGGGACCTGAGGGTGCTGCGAAAGGTACTCTTAGTATCATGGTTGGAGGTGACAGTGTTCAGGTTAGACGTGCTATGCCTGTTTTGGAAGTCATGGGTGACAATATTACTCATGTGGGCAATTCTGGTGATGGTCAGTTGGTTAAGTTGGTGAATCAGATATTAGTGGTGGGCAATGCTCTTACGATGAGTGAGGCGTTACTTTTTGCACAATCTGCTGGTCTTGACTTGCATAAGACTTTAGACGCTGTATCAAGTGGGGCTGCTGGGAGCTGGATGTTAAGTATGCGAGGACCACAGATCTTGGAGCGTGATTGGAGGCCTGGTTTTACAATAGATTTGCAGCTAAAGGATTTGCGCATAGCATTGACGACAGCTGATGAACTTGGAGTGCCGGTTCAGATAACTAGTATCGTATTTCATTACTATCGATTGCTGCAGGAGCATGGGTTAGGATCTGAAGGTAATCATGCTTTGATCAAGGCTCTCGAACGACTCACTGGTATAGTGGTAGGTGCTCACTCATAAACCAAAGATTATTCTGTATATTTTATCATTCCAAAATATTGAAGTCGGTATGTTAGCAATTCAAGTTATAGCAGATGAAGAAAGAACATTAGCATGGCAACGTGTTCCGGATCCAACATGCGGTAGCGAGGAAGTGCTGGTAGATGTATGTGCTACTGCACTAAACCGCGCTGATCTATTTCAGCGTGCTGGTAAATACCCACCTCCTTCAGCAGCTTCGGACATACTAGGATTGGAGATGGCTGGCAAGGTATCTGTGCTAGGTGATAAGGTAGGTGACTGGGAATTGGGTGATCGAGTGTGTGCTTTGCTGCCAGGTGGTGGATATGCTGAGCGCGTGGCAGTGCCTACGGAAATGCTTATGCCTATCCCCAAGGATTGGAGCTATGAACAAGCAGCTTCTCTACCAGAATGTTTTTTGACAGTGTTTACAAATGTTTATATGGAAGCTGGATTGCAGTCTGGAGAGACTATTCTTGTACATGGAGGTGCAAGTGGTGTAGGTACAGCTGCTATTCAGCTTGCATCTATTACTGGAAACCCTATCTTTGTGACAGCAGGGAGCTCTGAAAAGGTGAACGCCTGTAAGCAACTAGGGGCGGATTTGGCAATTAATTATCGGAAACATGATTTTGTTGATAAAGTGCTTAGCTATACTAATGGCAAGGGCGTAGATGTGATTATGGATATTGTTGCTGGTAGTTATATGGAGCGCAATATACAGTTATTAAAATCTAAAGGTCGTTTAGTGGTCATAAGTACTTTAGGTGGTGTTCGTACAGAAATTGATTTGAGTGTATTAATGAGACGGCGAGCTCGGATTATTGGTTCGGTGCTACGAAGTCGTTCAGTATCAGAAAAAATCGAAATAAAACAGCGCTTCATGGACTACTTTTGGCCTCATGTTCTTGAAGGTAGAATAATGCCAGTAATTGACTCTATTTATCCTATTAGCCAAGCCATGCTCGCCCATCAACATATGAAGGAAAATAGAAACATAGGCAAGATAGTGTTAAAGATACAGTGATAGGAAACCATTTCTCCCCTCCATGGTCAAATAAAACAGTTCTCCACATGTGTGCGGTAGTTGTTTTGCTCCTAAGTTTCGGCCTCCGATTATTCAGGATACAGCACCATAATATCTGGGGTGATGAAGCATTTAGCATAGCTTTCAGTAAGCAAGAACTCAATTTGGTTCTGTCATCTGGCGCGGAAACGCATCCACCTCTATACCATGCTTTATTACATGCATGGATGTCTCTTGCAGGCGACAGCCTATTCTCTGTGCGCTATTTTTCTGTATTACCTGGTGTCACACTGGTAGCAATTGTCTTAGTGATAGGACGTCGATTGTTGGGTGTGCAGATGGGTTTGCTGACCGCTGCAATGATGTCAATCTCTAGTTTTGCAGTTTACTATAGCCAGGAAGTGAGAATGTACTCTTGGGTTGCATGTTTCTGCGCAGTGGCATTATATGCTGATTTACGATGGGAACGTACAGGTAGCCGAAAATGGCTACTAACATTTATGATAACCATGCTGGCAGCTACTTTCACTCACTATTACTCTTTTTTTGTTTTACTGGCCCAGAATTTATATAGATTTAGAGTGCGTAAGAACAATATGCAGCGATGGCACACTTGGATGTGGGTTCAGCTATTTGTGTTGCTGATTTATACACCATGGGCTCTTGCACAACTAGATTTTATTACCTCTAAAGCGAATACCCGATGGCAAGAGCTCGGCATTGGTGGTATGGATACTATCTGGGCTGGAACTTTGATGACTTTTGGTGTTGGGGAAACGATTTCAACTTACGGGAAATGGCTAGGTGTATTGTTGTTAATTCCACTGGCAGCGGGTGTACGTAGAGCTTATTCTGGTTCTAAGTATGGGGCTGCAGTTTTGTACTGGTTGATTGTACCGTTGGTGTGCGCATTGCTAATTGCTCCAGTAATGCCTTTTTATTATCCGCGCTATCTCATTGTTGTGCTTCCTGTCTACTTGCTACTTCTGGCTAACGGATTTCGGTCTAGTACCCGCCTATTAGGGGGTACCTGGCTAATGTTGTTTGTAGTAGTAAATGTGATGTCACTAAACAATTATTTTTTCAATCAACAATACACCAAAGGTGGTTACGGTGATCTAATGGCATATATTCAAGATCATCGTCAAGATACAGATGGGATACTTTTACAAAATGGAGCTCAGGCACCTCTGTATGAATACTATGGTAACCCAGAGATGAAATCATATAATATGCCTCCATGGGATGATACTGAAATGCAACCATTACTAGAGCTTATTAGTTCCCAGCACCAGAGGATCTGGCTAATTATGTATGGTGATGCAGCAGGTTATGATCCCGATCACATGCTAGAAAGATGGTTGCACCAGCGTGCATTTCGCTCATATCATGGTGATTATATTGATGGTAGCCTCGATTTGTTCGTACTGGGTGAAATTGTTTTCCAAAATGCGATAGATATCCGGTTCGGGGAGTTTATCTTACTTAGCGGGTTTGGATTAGGGAAAATAGGCCAAGACGGTGCGGATAAACTACCAATATCATTGGTTTGGCGAGCACTGACCAAAATGGATCGTGATTATACTGGGTTTATACATCTTCTAGATAGTGAGGGAAAGTTGTGGTCGCAGATAGACAGTCAGCCACTCGGTGGTACACATCCTACTTCAGAGTGGACTGAGGGTGAGACTGTGATCGACAAATTAGCGTTGCCACTTGCGCCAGATTTACCTTCAGGTAACTATCGGTTGGTGGCAGGATGGTACGAGTTGGCTAGTATGGAGCGTTTACCTGCATTCGGTGAGGACAGTCTGTACGATAAGGTAGATCTTGGAATAGTAGAAATTCCATAGCATATCTACCCTACTATGAGTAGTGCCAGATCATGTTCTAGGTATGTAGATTAGATTAATTGTATGGATTACTTTTAGTCTAACATTGATTTTGCATCTTGTCTTTAGTAAGGTATAATGCAATTACTTGTTTGACACAATAACATTGTTCATAGGGGATTAGCAGTGTTCAGGAATAATCTTACATATAACGACGCTCATCACAATACACTGATGGGCTTTTTGCGTTACAAGCACTTGGTTAGTCTATGTCTAGCACTAGTCGGTATGATTGTCTTCTGGGTGTTGTTTGTTCCACTACCAGTACATGCTTCAGACTGTGGTGCTGGACCCACTACTTGTATTGATCCGCCAGGTACGGTCACCAGCGTGCCCATTACGGTAAAGGGTACCTGCGACAGTGCTGAAAATTTTGGAAATGCGTACTATGGTGTGGGTGTCCGGGTAGTGGGCCAGGACAATTCGTTAAACCATTCTTTGGGGTTCAACCCGATGTCAGGCTCGATTTCGGCAGAGGAGAATGCTGAGTCCACAACCGGGCGGACGGATTGGGAACTATCGTGGTCACCTCCCTTCAACGGGACATACAAATTAGAGTCCACGTGTTATGGCGACGCAGACCCGGAAGAGACGGCAGAGTCAGCCGAATTCACAGTCAACGCTCCGGGCAATTACTCCAATTTTCAGGTGGACCCCGATAAGGATGGGGCCGGTTGGATAGCGATGGTGGTGGCGAGCGGGACCGAATCTATTGCCCCTGTGGCAACCGGTGACCTCATACTTGTTATTGAGGACACAGCTTCGGATAGCGAAGCTGACGCTGAGTCCGTTGACGAAGTCTACCCGGCGGGCACCGAGTTCACCCTAACTTACGACATGCCACGTGTGGACCCGCTAAGGACGTCTCGTAGGACACCATACGCGCTTTTCTGCATGGCAGACTGTCAGTCGTGGTCGTACAGTGAGCCCACGATAACCGTCAACGCCAAGACTGTGCGCCAGGTAAAGTCAAACGGGGATGTACGCGAATCAGCCCTGGGATACATTACCTCGCTCAGCTCAGACATGTCCGTTGTG
>DCAJ01000100.1:26680-28464 GCA_002311455.1 Anaerolineales bacterium UBA1136
ACATGTCCGTTGTGCAAGGTTCCCACTTCTCCGGCATCGGCATACATTACTCCGACATGTCGTCCACTAATCCCAGTACGCTCACGAAGAGGAGCGGCTATTCGGTGGATGGTTACACAGGCAATACAGCGACCTTCAAGATGTTCGCCCCGTTCGCGGTGTTAGATTGGATGGGCATAACCAATCCGATGGAACAGTGGACCGGTTTCTTGGGCGATGATGTCTCTAGCTCGAGCATTACCAAAACTCAGGTTGCTGGCGGATGGCTTATGGAGTTTCAGTTCACCTTTGCTTCGAACAAGAAACCGGCATCCGGACCGCCGCCGCCGGCTGAACCCAACAATAGCGGCTACTGGGCGGACAAGTTTTCCGGCGTTGTCTTCGATGATTATCAGGATCTGAATGTCTCCACTGGCGGCAACAGTTTCGGCGGTGGGGCGGACTACGTCACGCTCTCCGGCGACACAATCTGTATAGATCCGCCGACTGGCTATAGTGTAACTGGAGTACACGTTAATCAATCTACGTGGATATCTGGAGATAGCTGTTACACCAATGCAGAAGGTGCGCGCGTAGATTTTGGTATTTCACAGGTACCGACAGCGGCACCAACAGCAGCTGCTACGGCTACGCCTACGCCTGTTGGTCAGATACAGGGTGCAGTGAGCTCTAGTGGAGGTACAGTCAGTAATGTTAGCTCTGGCGTAACGCTTACTTTTCCGACTGGTGCTGTATCTGATGGGTCTACAGCGACTATCAGTCCTCTTACTGTTGGAGAGACACCTACTATAGGTGCTGGTTTCTCGCTCGTGGATACGGTAGTTGAAATCATAGTACGTGATGCTGCTGGCAACGTACTGAGTGATTTTAGTGCGAATCCGGTTCGGATTTGCTTTGACTATACTGCCGGACAATTACTTGCTGCTGGTGGGGATACTACTAATCTAGAGATAGTACGGAACCCTGGGTTAACTGATGAAGGTGCTATAACATCTAATCGTGCGGTGGATAACACTGCTCAGCAAATATGTGTTGATGTCACTCAGTTTTCTACCTGGACGGTGGCTGCACGTGTACCAAGTGCATTACCGGTCACGGGTACCATGACATATTTATTATTGGTATTAGGTGTTGTTGCAGTTGTACTTCTACTTGGTGGCGGTGTAGCACTACAGTGGCGACGTAGGCATCATTCCTAATCGCGCAAATTACGCACCTATTTCCCATTCACACCACAGTAGTTTGTTTACTGAATGAGTGTCATGGCGTTTCTTAGTAGAGGAAGCTTGGGTCTATGCAATCTTGTTGCAAGACTTTTGATTATACTATCTGCAGTAATTTCTCTCGCTTCTTGTAGTTCTGTCGAACCATCTGAATCATCCGTTGTAGTTGTTGAAAGGGATCTAGCGGTTCCTGCAATTACAGTAGTGACTCATACTCCGGTGCCTGTTGCTATACTGTCTTCTGCGCGTGTATTGGATTCGGAAGATGTACATACTACAGTTGGTACAAGAAATGTACTGACTGTTACTGCAACTGTCATCGTACCTGTAGAAGCCACCCTTGAGCCATTCATTTATGAGATATTGCCTGGAGACTGGCTAATGAAAATAGCTCAAAAATTCGGATTGGCATTGCAGGAACTAATCGAGGCTAATCCCACTATAAATCCCCAGAATTTGCAACCTGGCGAACGCCTGGTTATTCCAATCATTGGTAGTCAATTACAGGAAATTGATGAACCATTATCTTTGTCTCAGGAGAGTGGCTTCGTACCCGTTCCA
>DCAJ01000100.1:28509-30858 GCA_002311455.1 Anaerolineales bacterium UBA1136
AGCTTGCTGATTTGGCCGCTCAAGAATTTGGTGATGAATTGCCACTGCAGATCAGAATTCCTGTTATAGGCATTGAAGCAGAAGTGGTAGCAGTAGGTTGGCACACTGAAATGTCATCTTCAGGCAAAAGGGTGCTATGGCACTCGCCGGGCAATGCTGCAGGCTTTCTTGTTAGCAGTTCTACACCTGGTTCTGGTAGTAATGCAGTTTTCTATGGTCACCACAATGTGAACGGTAGCGTTTTTCGCGGACTGGATCGTTTGAAATCAGGAGACGAGGTTATAGTAACAAATAATGTAAAAACACTCAAGTATGTTGTACAGCATGTGGATTTATTTGAGGAGAACAATATAAGCTCGGCTCAGAAGTTGGTTAACTTAGAATACTTTGCACCCACGGGGTCTGATCAACTCACGATATTGACCTGTTGGCCTTTTACCGGCAATAGTCATCGTGTTGCAGTAATAGCCAATCCTATTGAGTGAATTCAAGTTTGGCACGTGCGACTACTGAATCATACCTAAAATTTTCTTCATCACTGACTTGGTCCCAACTTGATTGTACAAGCACATCAGGTGTTATCCCCTGCACGCCTATGTCTTTGCCTAATGGACTAATGTAAGACGAATTGCCAAAGAATACTTCGCCTCCGTCAGGTAACATGAAATGGTCGAAATCAAAAACATGTCCTAAAGTTGGTTGACCAATTACGGTGGCTCGGCCCTTATCCTGCAGGGCAGCTGCAAAAATCTCTGAGGCTCCTTGAGTATCTGGTCCAACCAACAAGATCAGCGGAATACTTTGTGAACCTGCTATGTCTTCGGCAGTTGTAGTCAAAGTATAGCTGTTATAGCGAGTGTATCTAATTCCCATGTCTCCCTCGCTAAATAGCCCCAACATGTTTTCCAGTGGCCAATCAGCATTGGAATGAGCGACCCGCATATCTATGACTAAGTTTTCCAATTCGTACTGATCGTTGAGGGTTTGCATAGCAGTCCGTATGTCGCTCATAACATTTACGTTGCCACCCATCGGTATACGTATTAATCCTGCCTTTGCAATTGGTAAATATGTATAGCGAAGCATGTCAGTGGCTTGCAGTCTTTCCCGGGTCACCTGTACGGTACGTTCGCTACCATCAGGACGGCTGACCTGCAGGGTAACAACACTACCGGCAGGTCCTCTTACACGATCTACAACTGCCATACCTTCTTCGACTGTTACTTGTTTGCCATCTACAGAGTAAATTGAATCATGGGCACGTAAACCCGCTTTTTCTGCAGGAGACGATGGAATAACAGACAGTAGGACTATTTTAGGGTTAGGTTCAGTGACTACTGAGATATAAGCACCAATACCTTCGTATGAAAGTGTTGCTTTAAGATCGGCAGCAATTCGGTCTGAACGGTTTCGATATATCACTGTATCAGCAGGAAACAAATCTACAAGTGAAACAATTAGATTATCGAATTCTTCATCTGTAAATCCAGAGCTAATCTTTCTGCGTGTCTGCATGGGCATTAGTTTCCAGTCAAAGTCTGTGCTTCCAACGAAGATGTAGTTTGGTTCTATTTTTGTCCAGAAGGTGTCGTAAGTGCGCAAATGTAGTGCTGTCTGGTCAGGAGCTGGTAATGGGGTGGGTAGAATTAATTTATCTATATCGCTTACATTACATGCAGTAAGCAATCCACTTATTAGTATCAACACTACTAATAAAATTGGACATATGATGCGATTAGTTACATTATGAGCTGTACTTGCAAGATACATAGTACTTCAGGCAGCGGGATGGCGATTAACTGCATCTCCATGATATTTCTCCCAGAGCTCGTCGCTCTCCAGCGTGGTCACCATAAAGGCCTCGGCGAAATCCATGTTGTGGCCCTCCGCAAGATGCGCGGCGCGCTTGCGCACGGACTTGCCCGGATCCCGCTGCGGGAACTGACTCCGGTGAGCGCGCAATGCACGCAGCTTGGTGTCCATAGTGTCATCTATGGCAACCAGTTGGCCTCCCTCTGCCGAGCCGCTGGCGTAAACTTTGCGTGGTTTGAACGCCGTAAAGCCCTCTTCGGCGAGTTCTTCGAACAAGTTGGGTTGGCCGGCGGCCGGGAAAATGGCGTCCACGGCCGCCAGCGCGGCAGCGCGGTGGTCGGGGTGATTGATGTAGGTGCCCTCCCCCCACAATCTGGTTGGGTCACCGCAGAAAACCACCTCCGGCCGGAAGCGCCGGATTTCGCGCACCAGTTTCTTGCGCAGTTCCAGTGTGGCCTGAAGCATTCCGTCCGGCTCGCGTAGGAAGACCACCTCAGTGGCCCCGACTATGTCCGCGGCCTCCCGTTGCTCCTTCTC
>DCAJ01000100.1:30874-31992 GCA_002311455.1 Anaerolineales bacterium UBA1136
CAGATGGCTGCGGCTTCTTTTTTGGTCATTCCGGGGCGGGCGATGCCCACGTCTCCGCTGGTGCAAAGCACGTAAGATACGCGTGCGCCCGCCAGCGCCCAGTTCGCCAATGTGCCCGCACAGCTGAACTCGATGTCATCGGGGTGTGCCACGATGGCCATTGCGGATTCAGGTAAATATAGTTCATTATTGTTCATAGATATGATGCAATCCCTTGTATACTTGGTGTTGTATGTGAAAAAGTCTCGACGTGAGTATAGCATAATTGTAACTGGTTCCACTAGCAATTTGCTTCTAGTCCAATATAATCAAAGCTATACAATAGAACAAAACTTGCATAGGAAACTATTTGCTTTGAAGAAATCACGAGTACACAATTTTTCTGCTGGACCTGGAGCGCTTCCGTTGTCTGTTTTGATGCAAGCTAAGCAAGAGTTGGTCGAATTGCCTAATTCAGGTATGTCAGTTTTAGAAATCAGCCATCGCTCTATTATGTTCGAGGATATTATCGAAACTACTCAGAATAATATTCGAACTCTTCTAGAGATACCAAACAAATACCATATTTTATTTTTGTCGGGTGGTGCTAGTCTCCAATTCTCTATGGTACCAATAAACTTTCTTCACGAATCAGACCAATCTGCATATTATCTCGTAGGGGGAACATGGGGAAAGAAAGCTAGAGAACAAGCTCTTAAGGAGGGAGACGCACGTGTGCTGTGGGATGGTTCTAGCGAGCAATTCAGTCGTATGCCAGCTTCAGATGAACTTGAGATTGTCTCAAGTGGTGCATACGTACACATCACATCCAACGAGACTATTCAGGGAATACAGCTACATTGGGAGCCTACATTTGGTGCAGTGCCTTTAATATGTGATATGTCCTCTGATTTTCTATCAAGACCAGTATCTATAGGTAATTATGGGCTTATATATGCAGGTGTCCAGAAAAATGTTGGACCCGCTGGAGTTACCATCGTGATAATTCGTGAAGACCTTTTAGAACGTATTCCTGATGGTTTGCATTCTATGCTTGATTATGGTGTGCATGTAGAGAAAGATTCCGCTTACAATACGCCTCCTGTTTTCTCGATTTACATGGCCAATCTTGTGACTAA
>DCAJ01000100.1:32153-32349 GCA_002311455.1 Anaerolineales bacterium UBA1136
CTTGAGCAACAATTTGTGAAGGAAGCATATGAATGTGGATTGCACAATTTGAAAGGACACCGTTTTGTTGGAGGCCTGAGGGCTTCTATTTATAACGCTGTAACATTAGAGAGCGTGAACGCTCTAAATAATTTTATGCTTGACTTCCAAGCACGTTGGGGATAAACATTCGCTGGACAGTACATCACATGACTTG
>DCAJ01000116.1:0-314 GCA_002311455.1 Anaerolineales bacterium UBA1136
GTCACTGACCGGATCCTCCTCGACCGGCAGATCCGAGATACCATCAAGCAGTACGCCCAGGTCAGCGCCACCATTGGCCATGCCGAAAGCTCTCGCAAGCTGCGGGAGTTCATAGAGAGCGGTAAGAAGATCATCATCTCCACGGTGCAGAAGTTCCCTTTTATTCTTGACGAGATCGGGCAAGAGCAACGCGTACGGAATTTTGCCATCATCATCGACGAAGCGCACTCCAGCCAGGGCGGGAGAACGTCCGTGGCAATGAGTGAGGCTTTGAATGATCCAGAAGATACGATCAACGATGCCCTTGAGGAACG
>DCAJ01000116.1:428-4657 GCA_002311455.1 Anaerolineales bacterium UBA1136
CTTCACCGCCACGCCCAAGAACAAAACGTTGGAGATCTTTGGTGACCCAGACCCGCAGGCGGACGGCACGGTTAAACACCATGCTTTCCACAACTACAGCATGAAACAGGCTATCCAGGAGGGCTTCATCCTGGACGTGCTCGAGCACTACACGCTGGTAGTGAGCTATTACAAGCTTGCTAAGACGGTGGAGGATGATCCGGAGTTTGACGTCAAGAAGGCACAGAAGAAACTGCGGCGGTTTGTCGAGGGCCACGAGCACGGGATTCGGCTCAAAGCCGAGATCATGGTGGACCATTACCACCAGCAGATACAAGCGCAGAGCAAGATTGGCGGACAGGCACGAGCGATGGTGGTGACCAACGGCATCAAGCAAGCCGTGCAGTACTACCACGCCATCCGCGACTACCTGAAGGAACGCAAGAGCCAGCACCAGGCGATCGTCGCCTTCTCCGGCGAGCACGAGTTCGGCGGAAAGAAGGCGAGCGAGTCTTCGCTGAACGGTTTTCCCTCTGGCCAGATCGCGGCCAAGATTCAGGAGGAGCTCTACCGCTTCCTGATCTGCGCCGACAAATTCCAGACTGGCTATGATGAACCGCTCCTGCATACCATGTACGTGGACAAGACGCTGTCTGGGATCAAGGCCGTACAGACACTGTCGCGCCTCAACCGCGCACACCCGAAAAAGCATGACGTCTTCGTACTCGATTTTTCTGAACTTCCTCGTCTCCAAGCTGCCTGTACCGGTTGAGGAAGACCTTTCCAAGGGAATACTCGACGCCATCGACATGGACAGCTACCGTGTTGAAAAACGCGCCATGCATAAGATCATCCTTCCGGACGAGCCTGGCGAGGTCCCTCCGGTGCCGACCACGGGCGGCGGAGGTCAAACTGAAACGGAACTGGACCAGCTCTCCAACATATTGAAGGTCTTCAACGACCATTTTGCTGACATCGACTGGGGTGACGACGATCGCATTCGCAAGCTCATCACTGAGGAGATCCCGGTCCGCGTTGGGGCGGATGTCGCCTACCAGAACGCTATGAAACGGGGGGCGATAAACAGAATGCTCGTATAGAGCACAACAAGGCGTTAGGGGACGTGATTGTAGAGATAATGAACGACGATGCGGAACTTTTCAAGCAGTTCATGGATAACGAGAGTTTCAAGCGCTGGATGTCCGACACGGTGTTTAGCCTGACCTACGTACCGGCGCTGGCGAACGACTAGGAGTGCCCAGCATTATTTTGGTCTGAATGGAGATTTGTCGGGTCTCTTATGTCGTGACTGTCAGACATCTCTGAGTCTTACTGACCCAGTGCCAAGGTCATTTTCTATGTTCTGTCGATTAGTTGGATGCGTACATGTAAGATATAGACATACTAGCATATCTGATTTGAAGTTCAAATGGTAGAATCAGTGATATGACTCGTATTTTGCTTATACGTCATGGGGAGAACAATTACACTCAGACCGGCAAGTTAGCTGGTTGGATCAAAGGAGTGCACCTAAACGAGATGGGCAGAGTGCAGGTTACTACTCTAGCTGAGAATCTTGCCACATATCCAATTAATTATGTCTACTCTAGTCCACTTGTCCGCGCACTAGAAACTGCCAGGCCGATAGCAGCTAGCAAGAAGCTGACTGTACGTAAGTGCTACCAAGTAGGTGAAGTGCGATATGGTCAATGGCAGGGTAAAAGTCTAAAGGTGTTACGAAAGACAAAGTTGTGGAACCAGATTCAGAACAGGCCAGCCATATCGAGTTTTCCAGATGGAGAATCAATCCGATATGCTCAGATTCGTGCTGTTGGGGCAATTGAGAAAATAGTTGGCCGTCATCCAAAGGGTTGCATTGTATTAGTATCTCATGCTGATGTAATCAAACTGATTTTGGCTCATTATTTGGGTCTTGCTTTAGATTTATATCAGCGCATTGTGATAAATACGGCTTCAATATCTGAATTGGATATCTCATATAATGGAGTAAAGGTGATTAGAATTAATCAAACAACGAAAGTATCTGTAACAAAGTAAATTTGCTCTAATGGTAATTGAAATAAAGCCAGCAGATCATTTGGTAGCTGGATGTATCGGAAAACCAGGTCAGAGGATTTTCTATATTCAGGCCGCCAAAGAAGGTGAAATGATCACGATATTGTGCGAGAAATTTCAGGTACAGCAATTAGCACAGGGTATACATAAATTTGTTGAACAATTGCATAAAAAAAACCCTCATCTGGAGATTAGTGCTTTGCCAGATAGTGATCTTGACTTAGACTTCAGGCAACCAATTGAACCTCTGTTTCGTGTAGGTGAAATTGGTATAGGTTACGATCAGGAGAGCGGACTAATGGTTCTAATTGCACAAGAAGTTGGAAAAGAAGGTCAAAAAGATAAACATGAAGATGAATCGGAGGCTGTTACACTACGAATATGGGCTACCTCCTTGCAGATGTTACAAATGGCCAATTATGGAGAGGAGCAAGCATCACGTGGTCGTCCCACATGTGGTAATTGCATGCAGCCTATAGATCCTGAAGGCCATTTTTGTCCCAAGAGTAATGGGCACAAATAATACAGGTGTTTCTGCTGTTCATGACGTGCTTGCTATATTGCAATCAGGAGAGATTACTTTACAAGGTCTTTTTCAAGTTGGATCCAACTATGCTTTTCTTGTTGAAGTCAATGCACAAGGCGAGTGTTATGATGCAGTGTATAAGCCTACTCAAGGTGAGCAGCCGCTGTGGGATTTTCCTTCTGGAACTTTAGCTAATAGAGAGGTTGCAGCGTTCTTGATTAGTGAAGTACTTGGCTGGCGATTAGTCCCTTCTACAGTATTGAGAAATGGGCCGTATGGGCTAGGCTCTGTACAACTTTTTGTCGACTTTGCTCCGGATGGACACTATTTTAATTTTACCGAAATAGAGAAAGAGATTTGTCGTAGTGTAGCAGCATTTGATTACGTAATAAACAATGCTGACAGAAAAGGAGGGCATATTGTCAGATCAAACGATGGAAACATATGGTTAATAGATCATGGTGTCTGTTTCCATTGTGAAGAAAAGTTGCGTACAGTGTTATGGGATTTTGCGGGTGAAAGATTGACGAACCACATGCTTTCAGACATTGCAGATTTGGCTACAGCTATCAATTCTCCTAGTAAATTAGCGAATGAACTTAGGAAATTGCTTAGTATGTCCGAAATTGAAGCTTTGTTAGGCAGGGCTGCTAACCTTGTTGCTTCTGGTTGTTTGCCAGAACCAGGGTTGCATTACAATTATCCTTGGCCTATGCTCTAGTGATTATTATGTCAATATCTAACTACCATATAGAACAATGCAGATAAAAGTGCTTATGTTTGATTTTGGCGGTGTTCTAATGCGAACCTTGGATCTGATGCCGCGCCGCCGTTGGGAGATTCGTTATGGGCTTCCTGAATGGGGTCTAGCGAAGTTGGTATTTGACAATCCAATAGCAAAACAGGCGACTGTCGGTAAAGCTCAAAGTAGTGATGTCTGGAACTATGTTGGTGTAGAGTTGGATTTGTCAGATAATCAACTGGCAGACTTAGAAAGTGAGTTTTGGGATGGTGACAAATTAAACCTAGATCTTCTTGATTATATTAAGAGTCATAGTGAGGTGTATCGTTCAATTATTCTAAGTAATGCTTGGTTAGAGGCCCGCGATGTTTTTGATTCTATTCCCGAACTGAAAATGTTTGAAGAAATTATCATATCAGCTGAGATAGGCATTGCAAAACCTGATACTAGTATTTTTTTGCATGCTTGTGAAAAGGTTGGAGTAGCAGCTTCTCAAGTTGTTTTTGTGGATGACATTGTTGAAAATGTTAAGGCAGCTATCGCTCTAGGTATGAATGGGATAGTATTCGAAAGTACATCACAGACGTTAAGTGATCCAATGTAGTCATTAAGGAACAATATTAAATCCTAATGATACGTTTACTCTGTATGAGATAGATTGTTTGAGTGCAAATATTTGTGCCAATCTAGGTATTATGTCAATCCACATTTGATTTACATGTTGTGCAATTGATATAGATTTATATGTTTAGGATGTTCGAGTTTCTATGAGTTCTGAGAGCAACATTGTGTTAGGGATAGTGGCTGATTCGCATGTGCCAGAACGAATGAACGCAATACCAGAATCGGCTTTTAGGTCTTTTTATCAGCATAATGTTACCGCCATTTTGCATGCAGGGGATATAT
>DCAJ01000116.1:4698-5936 GCA_002311455.1 Anaerolineales bacterium UBA1136
AATATATGCAATTCTAGCGCACTGCTACAGCTGGAAAAAGTTGCTCCTGTAATTGCTGTCAGAGGCAATAGAGATATATGGTCTAGATCTGGACGTAGTTTGCCATTAAGTGTTGTAGTTGAATATGGTGGAGTAAAAATTGGTCTTACACATGGTCATGGTGGATTGTGGCCGTACTTTCTTGAAAAGGTGCTCTATTATACTGTCGGTTTCTCTTACGCTCGATATTTAAATCGATTACATAGGGAATTTGAGAGTGATGTTCGTGTAATTGTGTTTGGACATACTCACCGAATGGTCAATCAATGGGTAGATAATAGGCTACTGTTCAATCCTGGTTCTCTTGGACCTGAATATTATGATTCAAATGGTCCAGCAGTGGGTATTTTACAGATAAGTGACGGACGTATATCTGCGACAGTATTACCTGTCGACTATTAAGTTGACCATATTTAATCTGTGTGATAACATGTGCATTCATGTTTACTAAAGCAGTTCATCATCATAGGAGAATACCCACGTAATCAGACGCGGCGGGCAAGTCCCCTATTAATTGTTGATTTTGCATCTACTCTGCGTTTTGGGTAGGTGTTTTTTTTTGGGAGATGATATGAATCATACAGATATTAGATTTGGGTTGCCGAGCAAGGGTAGACTTGAAAGTGGCGCATTGAATTTTCTTGATAGCTGCGGACTTCAAGTGCGCAAACCAAATCCGCGCCAGTATCAGGCTACCATTCCAGCTGTGCCTGGTCTTAGGGTTATATTCCAAAGGCTGGGAGATGTTGTTGTGGGAGTAAGGAATGGGAGTCTGGACTTTGGTATTACTGGTTTAGATATTGTGTTAGAACAGATGGAAGTAAGTGACGCTATTATAATTCTACATGATGAACTTGGATTTGGTCGTTGTACTCTGCAAATTGCAGTTCCGGATGAGTGGACCGAGGTGAAATCATTGAAAGACTTGGCCACTCGTACTGAGACTATGCCTGATCCTTTGAGAGTGGCTACTAAGTATCCTGTGTTGACAGGAGATTTCTTGATTGAAAATGGATTACCTGATTGTGATCTGATTAGTGCGGAGGGCACACTAGAAGTTGCTCCTACTATTGGTTATGCAGATGTTATAGCTGATTTGGTCTCTTCTGGTCAGACCTTGCGTGATAATAGGCTGCGGACTCTTGACAATGGTAATATTCTTCTATCCCAAGCAGTGCTGATTGGAAATAGTGATAGCT
>DCAJ01000116.1:6024-15488 GCA_002311455.1 Anaerolineales bacterium UBA1136
GCTTGCGTACCAGATCATCTGTGTTGAAAGTTGCTCGTCACGTATTGGAATTAGCAGAGGCTTACTTACGTGCAGAGAAACATTGTACGGTTGTTGCAAACATGCACGAGGAATCGCCAGAAGCTGTTGCAGAGAAAATGTTTTCTGAGATTAACTTAGGTGGATTACAGGGTCCAACAATCTCTCGAGTGATTACGCCAGGTGATGGGGAGGACATGTGTTCTGTAGAGGTGGTTGTGCTTAAAGATAAATTAGTAGATGTAATACATGATTTGCGCAGTATTGGAGGAAGTGGAGTAGTAGTTACACCTGTTAGCTATGTCTTTGAAGAAGAGCCAGAACGATATGGTGCTTTGCTAGAAAAATTAGGACACAAGGAAAATGATTGAAATTATCGAGGATTTGCGGGTCGCAAAAAGGACAATTCTCCGCAGAAATCAGAAGCCTACTGATTATCCGGATCATGTACTAAGTGGAGTTGAGAGAATCTTCGGAGATGGCACTTCTCCTGAAGAAGCAGTTTCACGCATACTTTCTGATGTACGTGACAATGGAGACAATGCGCTTAGATCTTGGTCTAAACGTATAGATGGTATAGTACCAGACCCATTTCAAGTAACCCAAAACGATTTGAGTTCCGGATTTGATCTTGTTTCAGCCGAAACGGTCCAAGCTATGAAATTGGCATTGGATCGTATACGCACTTTTCATAGACTACAGCCAGTATCGGGTTGGGAAACGAAAGAATTAGGTGGGATTATGGGTCAACGTATGATTCCATTGGCGCGAGTAGGTATTTATGTGCCAGGTGGCACTGCTTCTCTAGCATCTTCTTTACTTATGGCAACCATTCCGGCTCAGGTCGCCGGTGTACAGGAAATTATAGTTTGCACACCACCTGGGAAAGAAGGCAATCAAGTTTCTAATGTAATATTATCCGCAGCTCATATGCTAGGCATAGAGAAGGTTTATCAATTAGGGGGTGCTCAAGCAATCGCTGCTATGGCTTACGGTACCGAAACAGTACCACGTGTAGATAAAATTGTTGGTCCTGGGAATTTGTTTGTCACATTAGCTAAGCAGCAAGTGTTTGGTCAGGTAGGTATAGACGGATTATTTGGCCCAACGGAAACAGTCATTGTGGCTGATGACACTGCCAATCCCGAGTGGGTAGCGGCAGATTTACTCGCTCAAGCAGAGCATGATGTACTTGCTTCAGCAATTTTGATAACCACATCGCTACAGTTCGCACACTTAGTCAAAGCGGCCATCACAGACAAAATAGTTGCCTTGAAACGGAAGAAAATAGTGCAGCAGTCACTTTCAAATCGAGGTGGAATAATCATAGTACCTGATGTTGAATCTGCAGTGTCTATTGCTGATGAATATGCTCCAGAGCATCTTTGTCTTTATCTAGATGATGCTGACCAATGGTCAAACAGTGTTCAGAATGCCGGTTGTCTTTTTATTGGTAAATATTCTTGTGAGGTTATGGTGGATTATGTAGCCGGACCTAATCATATTCTTCCAACCGGAGGAACAGCCAGATTTTCATCACCATTAAATGTGCTGGATTTTATCAAAATAATGAGTGTTGTTACTCTAGATCAAAAGACTTCCAATTTACTTATTAAGCCAGCTGCAAAAATTGCGTTGGCCGAGTTGCTAGATGCACATGCGCTCGCAGCTCTAGAAAGAAAACCATAGACAATTATCATTTTTTATGAAGACTGAAACTACCGACACAACCGGACTAAATCCCATTAGCATGTTACGCAGCACGGTACGTGCTATAGAACCTTATGTGCCTATATTGCCATTTGAGGTCTTGGCCGAGAGTCTAGGACGTCCTATTGCAGAGATTATAAAACTTGATGCAAATGAAAATCTGTATGGGCCCAGTCCGTTAGTACGTGCTGCTCTATCTGATTTGGGTTTTCCACATATCTATCCTGATCCCGAGAATCGCGCGCTTCGTAAAGCACTTTCCGATTTTACAGGTGTTCCGTCTGAAAATATATTTGCTGGTGCAGGAGCTGACGAGGTTATCGATCTAATTATGCGATTGTTCATAGATCAGGGTGACAACATAATTGATTGTCCGCCAACATTTGGTATGTACTCGTTTGATGCAGCTGTTAATGGAGCTGAGACTATCGTCATAGAGCGCAAAGATGATTTCACCCTTGACCTACAAGCAATTGTAGATGCTGTATCGATTCATTCGCCCAAGTTGTTGTTTTTAGCTTCTCCAAATAATCCAGATGGAGGTCTAATATCAGATGAAGAACTATACACTTTACTAGCATTGCCAATTATTGTAATTCTGGATGAGGCATATATTGAATTTGCTGGTATCAAGAACTCTCGGATAGATTGGGTTCTGGAACATTCAAACTTGATTGTGCTAAGAACTTTTAGTAAGTGGGCTGGTTTGGCTGGGTTGAGGGTAGGTTATGGTGCGTTTTCTACAGGTTTGTTACAAGAGCTTTGGAAGATAAAGCAACCATACAATGTTAGTGTTGCTGCAACTGAAGCAGCGCTGGCTTCGTTAAGTGACAGCAGCAATCTGTTACAAGTGGTGTCGAAAATTAGGTCGGAACGCAAGCGTTTATCTCAGATGCTTAGCGGATTGCCATTCTTATTTCCTTACCCAAGCCACGGTAATTTTGTGCTTTGTGAGGTGAAAGGTATGAATGCTTTGAGCTTACATCAAGCATTGAGTACAGAAGGCATTCTAGTTCGTTATTTTGACAAGCCCAGATTACGGGATCATATTCGGGTTTCGGTAGGACTCCCGCAGCATACCGATTTCTTGTTGACAATTTTGTCTAGGATTGCTAAGAGGTGAATGAATAATTGTGTAAGAGAAAAACCACCATATTATATAGGTGAATGGAGGTAATTAATGAGACAAGCTACTGTGAATAGGAAAACTTCTGAGACTACAATCGAGATTACCCTAAATATAGAGGGTAGTGGTAAGCACAAAATATCTACTGGTATAGGATTGTTAGATCATATGCTCACTCATATTGTTGTCCATGGTTTGTTTGACCTTAATATCAATACTAAGGGTGATTTAGATGTTGATGTGCACCATACCATAGAGGACACTGCGCTTGTGTTGGGGCAAGCTTTTGACCAGGCCTTGGGAGAACGCAAGGGGATAGTGCGTATGGGCACAGCTTTTGTACCTATGGATGAGGCTTTGGCTAATGTCGTTATTGATTTGTCAGGTCGACCATATACTGTAATTCAGGCTCAATGGCATAACTCAACTATAGGAGCTTTACCCACTAGTTTGATCAAGCACTTTTTTGAGTCTTTGTCGGTTAGCATGCGGGCTAATATCCATGCGCGGGTGCTTTATGGCATTGATGATCATCATCAGGTTGAGGCGCTTTTCAAAGCTCTGGGAATAGCACTGGATACTGCAACTCAGTTAGATGCTCGAAGAATGAACATAGTTCCCAGCACTAAAGGCAGTTTGTGATTATGACTCAACATCTACATAAATTGACCGACAATGGGAAATAATTTATCTTGAAAAGCTATATTGCATTAATCGATCATGGTGTAGGCAATCTGCGCTCAGTGGAAAAGGCTTTAGCTGCAGTTGGTGCAAATGTATCTCTGACGCGAGATTCGGATGTAATAATTTCAGCAGATAAGATAGTGCTGCCTGGTGTGGGGGCCTTTGGTGATTGTATGAATGGCTTACGTGAGAGCGGCACTTTGGAACTTGTGAGGTCTTTGGCAGTGGAAAGACCGTTTTTAGGAATTTGCGTTGGGATGCAAATGTTGTTTGAAACTAGTGATGAAATGGGTAGTCATAAGGGGTTGGGTTTACTTCCGGGATTTGTTACTAGGTTTAAGGATAGTGACATTCGTATACCACACACAGGATGGAATCAATTGGAGATAACTTTCGACCATCCCTTGTTGGATGGCATATCAACGGGAAGTTATGCTTACTTTAATCATAGCTATTACTGCTCTCCAACTAATCTGAATGATGTTTTGTCATACACTGAGTATGGAGCTAGATTCTGTTCAATTATTGGTCATGATCGTTTGTATGGGATTCAATGTCATCCTGAAAAGAGCCAAGATACTGGACTGAAAATTTTGCGAAATTTTGTAGAGAAAGGATAACATAAATGACAGACTTTACAGTCTATCCGGCCATCGATTTGCGTAATGGTAAAGTGGTAAGGTTGAGGCAGGGAGACCCTGATCAACAAACAACGTATTCTAATGACCCTCTTGATACTGCCAAAGGTTGGGTGAATTCTGGAGCAGATTGGTTGCATGTGGTTAGCTTGGATGGTGCATTTGGAGATTCGGTTTTGGCTAACATGAAAGCTTTGGCGCAAGTAATCGAAGCTGGATCTCAAGTACAGTTTGGAGGTGGACTACGTGATTTAGATTCTATTCAACATGTACTTGATTTGGGGGTAAGTCGGGTTGTTTTAGGAACTGTTGCAGTAACCAATCCTCAAATTGTTGATACAGCTCTAGCTTTGTTTGGTTCAGAAAAAATTGCGATTGGTGTTGATGCCCGCAATGGGGTAGTGAAAGTGAAGGGTTGGCAGGAAGAGACAACATATACAGCGGTGCAACTGGCTGAACGTCTAAAGATTCAGGGCGTAAGATGGATGGTTTTTACAGATATATCCCGTGATGGAGTCGGCACTGGTCTAAATCTAGAAGCTACTATTTCACTGGCTGACAAAACTGGATTAAACGTAATTGCCTCCGGGGGTGTGAATACATCATCGGATGTGCTCGATGCCCAATCATCTGGACTTGCCGGAGCAATAGTCGGCCGTGCACTTTATGAAGGTAGGGTTGATCTTGCTCAGTTATTGGATAATGTTCGGGCAAGCAAATGTTAGCCAAACGAATTATCCCTTGTCTTGATGTAAAAGACGGTCGTGTGGTGAAGGGCGTCAACTTTGTTAATTTGCGTGACGCAGGTGATCCAGTTGAACAAGCACGCATTTACGATCGAATGGGCGCAGACGAGCTTGTGTTTTTGGATATTTCTGCAACCTATCGGGGACATCAGACAGTGATTGATATAGTTCGTTCCGTGGCAGACCAAGTATTTATGCCACTTACTGTGGGTGGTGGTATACGTACTGTTGGTGACATGCGTGATCTTCTTCTAGCTGGTGCTGATAAGGTGAGTGTTAATTCCGCGGCTCTAGCAAATCCAGAATTACTTGTTGATGCTTCAGAACGTTTTGGTAGTCAATGTATAGTGCTTGCGATTGATGCAAGGTTAACAAAGAGCGATGACAGTGTATTAAGCGCACAAAAATGGGAAGTATTTGTTAGTGGAGGGCGTGAAAACACTGGAATCGATGTGTTGGAATGGGCAGAGCGCGGTGTGTCTTTAGGAGCAGGCGAGATATTACTCACGAGTATGAATACTGATGGAGTAATGGATGGTTTCGATATGGAATTAACTCACACGGTTGCAAATCTAGTTAACGTTCCTGTTATAGCTAGTGGTGGAGCTGGCAAAGCCTCTCATTTTGCTAAAATATTGGGAGATGGATGTGCGGCAGCAGCCCTTGCTGCCTCTGTGTTTCATGACAAAATATTGACGATATCTGAAGTCAAACAATTCTTATCCGAATCTGGTATTGCAGTGAGGTTGTAAATATGGAAAAGCTCAGATTTGACGCGAATGGTTTGATCACCGCTGTTGTGCAAGATGCTGTAGGAGGTGCTGTTCTAATGGTTGCCTGGATGAATGCTAAGGCAATTAGATTAACCCAAGAGTCCGGCGAAGCACATTTTTGGAGTCGAAGTCGTGAAGAAATTTGGCGTAAAGGAGCTACTTCAGGTAACGTAATGCAAGTAGTCAAACTACTGGTTGATTGTGATCAAGACACTATCCTGGTGCAAGTTAATCCAAGTGGTCCGGCCTGCCATACTGGAGAATCTTCTTGTTTTTTTGAGGAGCTATGCGATTGAATAGTTTTCTAAAACCTGAAAAAAATACTTTTGTGCGAGATTTTGTGATAATCGAATTGGGTTGTGCTCTTTATGCTGTTGCAATTGCTATTGTAATTCAGGCGAACATTGGTGCCACTTCGTGGGCGGTTTTAGAAGTTGCACTAGCACGTATATTCAACATCACTCCAGGTACAGCCGCTATCCTGGTTGGTGCGACTGTGCTGCTATTTGCACTTTCTTTGCGGGAGCAAATTGGGTGGGGTACTGTTGCCAATATCATGAGTATTGGCCCATGGGAAGATTTTTTTCTGTCATTGATACCACAAGTTAATGCTAATTTACCTTTACAATTAATATATTTGTTTATAGGTCTGATTGCTATGAGTTTGGGTAGTGCGATATATATTGGAGTTAATGCAGGAGCTGGACCGCGTGATAGTTTGATGATGGCTATTGCTCGTAGCACTCCATTAGATGTGCGTACAGCTCGGGTGATCATTGAATCAATAGCAGTGCTCACGGGTTGGCTGTTAGGTGGCCCATTAGGAGCAGGCACTATATTGTTTGCGTTACTAATTGGACCCGGTGTGCAATTTGCGTTTCGTTTATTTGATATGGAAACATATGCTCGAAAGTATCCAGAAGACCCTAGACCTTAAATATAATATGGTGAATGAATATGAGTTTTCTTTACGAACTACAAAATATTATTGAGCAACGGAAATTACATCCGGTTGATAGCTCATATACTAGTAGCTTGTTTCAAGCTGGTGAAGATGAAATCACAAAGAAGATTGGCGAGGAGGCTGTAGAACTAATAGTGGCGGTAAAAGGTCAAGGAGATGAACGTATTGTCTCCGAAACTGCTGACCTTCTCTATCATGTAATTGTGCTACTGGTGCAATGTGGTTTGACATTGGAGTCAGTAGAAAACGAGCTGCAGCGGAGAAAGCGTTGAGACACAATGTGTATCTTCTTGACATTGACAATGTGTTGATATATCCGGGTGGTTATCGGGAATCATTTTCTCGTACAATAGATCACTTGTTACGGGCGATGGGATGGGAAGATAGTAATTCGTATCATTCTTCAGCACAGGTGTTTGAAGCTCATGGTATTACCAATGAATGGGATATGAGTGCCATATGCTTGTCTGGTTTGTTTGTAGCTGCTGCTCAGAAGATCCCCGATGTGAGTTTTTCTGATTCAGTGTTAGATGCCCTAGAGATAGTGAAAACATTGGGATTACCTACGCAGGAAGTAAATTTCTCGCAATTAGCACGTAAGGTAGCTGCAGAAATGAAGCCATATGAGACACATTTACCAACGTTGGCCGCTCCTCGAGTTTTTGACAGAATTATTCGTTCAACTTGTGACCCAAAAAGCCATGAATCAATTAATGTGCTACTAGATCATATTTTGTCGAATGCTCGGGATATCGAGCGATCACGAACCATGTCGATATTTCAGAATTATGCGCTTGGTAGTGCTAACTTCGTAAAAACATATGCAATGCCATCACCTTTTGAGACTAGTTCGTTGATTGTCGAACATGATCTTCCAGTTTTATCAACTAATAATTGCGAAAGGTTATTGTCTGCATCAGTTAATAAAGAAATCAGACCAGTTGTATTTACTGCGCGACCATCTTTGCCCCCCGGAGGAGTTCGTGACGATGTTCATTATTATTCTCCTGAAGCGGAATTAGCGGTTGAATTAGTTGGGTTAGACTCGATACCATTGATAGCCTCAGGAAGGACCGAATGGTTGGCTTGGAAGACTGGGAATGATCCACACACTTTTATCAAGCCTGCTCCAGTACATGCTTTAGCAGCTATTGGTGCTGCAATTTCAGGAGATGAAATAGCAGGATTAATGGCTGCACACATATTTCTCGACAAAGCACTATTAAGTAGCCCTTTGTCTGATTTGGTGGGTTCTGACCTGCACGTTACAGTATTTGAAGATTCGGCCCGTAGTATAGACTCTGTTAGTAAAGTTCTAGATTTGTTACGTGAATTTGGCGTGCAGAGCTCCTTGAGCGCTAAGGGGATTGCAGTGAATCATGAAAAACGCATGCTTTTGAATAAGTCAGGGGCAACTTTGTTTGACGATGTGAATGATGCTATCATAGCTTGATTCATGTGACTCGCCAGTATCCACGGCGCATTGGCTTAATTTCCTCTGATGTTACAAAACACTTGGGATCTAGTCCTGAGGCTATCTCTTCAATGTCTGTTAAATCACGACGTTTTGCAATGACATTTACTTCAAGTACTCTACCGTCTTTTCCATGACCAATATACTCAGTGACACCATAACCAGCTGCACGTAGACCCGAAGACATTTGGCGCGTCTTTTGTGTAGTAACAATTCTTACATGACTAAATCCAATAGCTAGACGTTCTTCTAGAGCCATTCCTACAAGTATTCCAGCTGAATATCCACCAGCGTAAGCCACTATGCTAAAAAAGTTTTCTAGGTTATCAAGGACTGCTTTTATGACCACGATCCACATCAGTGCCTGAAAGAATCCTACTAATGCGCTCATTACCCGTTTTCGCTGGACAACCAGCATCACTCGCAAAGTGTCTAGAGCAATATTTATAACCCTTAGTGTGAATATTAGTAGTGACGTCGTTAGAACTGAAGTGGTGGGTAACATAGTTGTAAACATGGCAGATTTCTTTATAATGTTAATGTATTATAGCTTGTATAAGTCGTATAGCGTATTTGTCAAAAACATTCTGGCATGTTATTATCCGCCAGCTTAAATCTTGTGTGCGGTGATGTCATCGACACTTTGCCGGTTTTATTGTTTTTTTGTATTTGTTACTTCAGGTATAAAGGGGTACTAATGTAATGTCTGAGCAACCATCTCCAACTAATAGAAAGGTATCAACAGGTCAGGTGCGCAGCTTGGCCATAATATGGGTTGTGCTAACAGTATTAGTTGGTGTAGGAACGTTTTTTGGGTTATTTTGGGCTTTGGGAGGTTTGGATGGCAGCGATTCAGGAGCCAAGACTTCCGCAGAAATAGTTTCGGATTCAGTACCTGTACCTATAAAACAGGTTGAACTAGAGCCTACAATTTCTGAGCCTGCCACAGATGTTCCTGTCACACCATCTCCAGAGATTGTGCCTAGTGAAATACCTGTAGTTGATTCAAGTGACACTATTCCCACAGTCCCACCTACTGAACCATCGGTTGACACGTTGGCTCCCACTGCTACTTCTGCACCAGTTGTTGTAGCTAGCAGTGGTGGATTTAGTTTGGGTGGACAGGTAATACATGGTGGATTACTAGCACTGGATAAAATGCAAGCGATGAAAATGAGCTGGGTAAAGATACAGAACTATGATCTTGCAGGTGCCACAATTGAGGGCGACATTAATAACGCACATAACAATGGACTTAAGATTTTGGTGAGTATCAAAGATAATGCTAATCATAATCGTATTACAGCTCCCGACTATCAGGAGCAATTTAT
>DCAJ01000116.1:15575-16454 GCA_002311455.1 Anaerolineales bacterium UBA1136
CGCGTTGCTCAAGAAAGCATATCCGCGAATAAAAGCAGCAAACCCTAACACTATGGTAGTCAGTGCAGCTCTTTCTCCCACAGGCGCTTTTGGCGGTGGTTGTGGTTCTATTGGATCTGTGTATGGTTGTGATGACAAACCTTTTTTGCAGGCTATGGTCAATGCAGGTGCACTTAATTATCTAGACTGTGTTGGCATGCATTACAATGAAGGATTATTACCTCCAAGTGCTACTTCGGGGGATCCTCGCGGAAGCTCGCAGCACTATACACGTTATTTCAAAGGGATGCTAGATACTTATGGTGCGATTCTTGGAGGGGCTCGTTCTATTTGTCTGACTGAAATAGGATATCTTAGTGGCGAGGAATGGGGATATCTGCCGTCGGCATTTACATGGAATCCGAGTAGTCCAATTAACATGACGGTGGCACAGCATGCAGAATATCTGGGACAGGCAGTATCGCTAGCCCGACAATCCGGCAACATTCGTCTGTTTATTGTTTTTAATGTAGATTTTGCAGTATTAAAAACAATGGAAGATGATCCACAAGCCGGCTATTCTTTAGTGCGACCTAATCAGAGCTGTCCAGCGTGCAGTGCCATTTCTGCAGCTATGCCCTAAGTGAAGTTTCGCTAATAATAGTATAAAATCTGAAAATCCATTTGTTTAGTAACCTGACTTGGTTGCTATTGGCATGATAGAATTCCCACACTAATTTGTGATTCCGATATGAATGATATCAGTGCATTAAATTCTGAGCAGCAAAAGGCTGTTAGTGCTGGTCCAGGCCCAGTTTTAGTATTGGCGGGTCCTGGATCAGGGAAAACCCGAGTACTAACTCAGCGAGTTGCATATCTTATATCTGAGGGATTACAACC
>DCAJ01000116.1:16515-16718 GCA_002311455.1 Anaerolineales bacterium UBA1136
TAGGGCAGCTAAGGAAATGCGCGGTCGTATAGAAACCCAAATAGATTCTAGATTGCAGGTAAGAAATGTTGGAACCTTTCACGCTTTATGTGCTAGGTTGCTTAGGCAGGAGTCAGAGAATACTGAAAGAACCAAAGATTTTGTGATCTATGACAGTGCTGATCAACGTGCGCTAATAAAGCAATCTATGCTATACCATCATA
>DCAJ01000116.1:16811-17646 GCA_002311455.1 Anaerolineales bacterium UBA1136
ATATAAGCCGCAGAGCATACATAGCACCATTTCGACTGCCAAGAATGACCTCATAGGAGTTTCAGATTTCAATCGAGACTCCTATTATCATGAAATAGTAGCCCGCGTATACGAGCGTTATCAGTATCTATTGCATCAAAATAATGCTCTCGATTTTGATGACTTACTTGCAGAAGCTGTTTTCTTACTTCGAGATAATACAGCAGTCAGGGAGCATTATCAGAATCTTTATCAGAAAATATTAGTGGACGAATTTCAGGATACCAATCTGGCTCAATACACTTTGTTGGGGTTGTTGTCCGGAAAGTATAGAGATCTGTTTGTTGTGGGAGATCCCGATCAGTCAATTTACAGATGGAGAGGAGCTGACTACCGCAATGTACGTCGTTTCCAGACTGATTATCCTGAAGCTGAGGTAATTTTTCTACGACAACATTATCGATCAACCCAAACTATCCTTAATGCTGCTATGGCAATAATTGACAAGAATCACAGTGATGACAGTATTCGTCTTTTTACCGATACTAGCGGGGGTGAAAAAATATATGTACATAAAGCATATGATGAAGAGAAAGAAGCCCGGTACGTCGTAGATACAATCAAGAAAAATGCTTTACAGGAAAAATTCAAGCCGGGCGAATGCGCTGTCATGTATCGTACTAATGCTCAATCTAGAGTTCTAGAGGAGGCGTTTATCCATGCAGGCATGCCTTATAGATTGTTGGGCGCGACGCGTTTTTATGCACGGCGTGAGATAAAGGATCTGCTCGCATATATACGCCTTATTCACAATGTACTTGATACAGTCAGACTTGAACGCATTATTAATGTGCCA
>DCAJ01000097.1:0-5205 GCA_002311455.1 Anaerolineales bacterium UBA1136
TGGCCATGCAACTAAAGGCACGTAGGGAAGATATAGTTACACATTTTAGGGGGTTCCTGTAGGACATCATGTTGAGCGGCAGCAAGGCAAGGGGTAATGATATAGACAAAAACATTGCATGTCGTATTGGTATTGATTTAGGCGGTACAAAAATTGAAGGCATTGCCATGGATTTGCATGGCACTGAGATTATGCGTCATAGGATAGAAACGCCTAGTGCTGGACACTCTGATCGATACAGTAAAATTCTTGAAGGAATAAATGAACTTGTGCAACATATTGAAGGAATTATTGGTATGTCTGCAAGTGTTGGCATTGGTATACCTGGCACATTGTCGGCTAGTACTGGTAGAGTTAAGAATGCTAATACAACTGAGATTATTGGGCAACAACTTGACAGGGATCTAGAGAAAATAATGGGTAGGCCCGTGAGATTAGCCAATGACGCAAACTGTTTTACTCTTTCGGAAGCTGTTGATGGGGCGGGCAAAGGTAGCAATAGTGTGTTTGGTGTGATAGTTGGTACTGGCACTGGAGGGCGAGTGGTCATTAATGGGCAGGTGGTTTCGGGCATAAATGGTATAGGAGGAGAATGGGGTCACAACCCACTTCCATGGCCACTTCAATCTGAGCTGCCGGGTCCTGATTGTTACTGTGGATTGAAAGGATGTATAGAGACATTTTTATCCGGTCCGGGATTGCAAGCCAGCTATACACGATTGACCGGAGATGTACTAGAACCAGTAGAGATAGCAAGAAGATGTGACCTTGGCAACACGGAAGCACGCACTGTTATTGAGAAATATGTAGATCGTCTTGCTCGGGGACTTGCATCGATAATAAATGTATTGGATCCAGATGTAATCGTGCTGGGAGGTGGGTTATCAAATATCGATTATCTCTATGATGCTGTGCCACGAACGTGGATGAAGTATGTGTTTTCTGATGATTGCCTTACCAAACTTTATAAAGCTGAGCACGGAGATTCTAGTGGAGTTCGTGGCGCGGCATGGCTTTGGAATGAATAAATTTGATGTATTGGTCGTATTGTGAACATGGGTTATGGTTTGTCAACATAAGAGGACAAAATTATATGCAATCAGTAATTGAAGTAAAAGAATTGGTTAAAAGATACAGTAAATCGAAAGAGAACGCAGTAGATGGCATATCCTTCGACATACGGCCTGGAGAGTTTTTTGCGCTCTTAGGGCCAAATGGAGCTGGAAAGACTACTACTATTTCTGTGCTAACTACTACTTTGTTAGCAACTGCTGGTATAGTGCGTGTATGTGGATATGACGTTGGTTTAGACCCATCTGGAGTAAGGCGTAATGCAGGTATAATATTTCAGAATCGAAGTCTAGACGAAAATCTGACAGCGGAGGAGAATATCAGACTCCATGCCATTCTGTATGGAATGTATAGTTTTAGGCCGACTTTTGGCACAATGCCACGACAATACAAGCAAAAAGTAAGTGAGCTAGCGACTGTATTGGGCATTGAGTCAGAGATTCATAAACCTATTAGGTCATTCTCCGGTGGTATGAAAAGAAAGCTGGAAATTATACGTGGTTTGATTCATGGACCGAAAGTGTTATTCTTAGATGAACCGACTACTGGTCTTGACCCGGAAAGCAGGCGAAACTTGTGGGAATACTTGTCTGAGGCACAAGAAAGGAATGGAGTAACTGTGTTCCTGACTACTCATTACTTGGAAGAGGCTGATAATGCAGATCGTATATGCATTATTGACCGAGGTAGGATTGTTAGTCTAGGCACTCCGAATGAGGTAAAGTCTGACCTGACTGGGGCTTATCTCATGCTGGATTGTGACGACAGGTTGTCGTTGTCGCGCGAATTGGATTCACTAGGTGTGGAATTTGAGATAAATCGTAGATTTAAAATCCAAATACACCCTAAAGAAGTACATAGACTGTTACGCAATATTGACACGCCACTAACTGTGGTGGAGACACAAGCCGCAACCTTAGAGGATGCCTATTTGAAGATAATTGGAGAAGATTCATGGAATTAAGTGCTATTGTGGCTCTTGCATACAGGGATCTGTTGAAGTTGACTAGGGATCCGATTAGATTAGGTACGTCGCTCATATTTCCAGTAATCTTCATAGGTATTTTGGGGGGAAGCTTTCAATCTGGACTTGGAAGCATGATTGACTACGACTTTATGCATTTTGTATTTGTTGGAGTTCTGGCTCAAACTCTTTTCCAATCAAGTGCTTTGGGGATTATTTCACTGATCGAAGATAGACAGAACGATTTTATTCAGGAGGTGTTTGTATCACCAATCTCGCGTTACAGCATTGTGATCGGCAAGATTATAGGTGAATCTTTGGTGGCACTAATACAGGGGATAGCAATTCTTGGATTTGGCGTGATCATAGGTATTCCGTTTAATGTCCCCATTGTATTGAGTTTAATTGTCGTTAGTGTAGTAGTGTGTGTATTTGGAGGCTCATTCGGTTTATTAGTCTTGTCAAATTTGAAAAGTCAGCGTATAGCTAATCAAATATTTCCATTTATAATGCTGCCTCAAATATTCCTATCGGGGGTATTTACTCCTATAGGAAATTTGCCTTTGGTGTTGGATATTCTTTCTCGTATGTCTCCCATGCGTTATGCAGTAGATTTGGCTAGGGGTATATATTACTCGGGTAAGGCGGAGTATAGTTCTGTTGTGTTGTCTGAACCTATGATAAATATGATAATTATTTCAGGTTTGTTCTGTATGTTTGTATTTGTTGGGACTTGGCTGTTTGTCAAAAATGAGCGTAAATAATGACACCTATCAGTTTTGACAATAGTTACGGTAGATTATCCGAGCGGTTCTATAGTCGCATCAAGACCAATTATGTTAGCAGACCTCAATTGATTAGGTTTAACCAAGAATTGGCTGCGGATTTAGGTATTGACGCTGAGTGGTTAACTAGCAAGAAAGGTATTGGTATGCTGTCTGGCAATCTAATGCCAAGTGGGTCTGACCCACTGGCATCTGTGTATGCTGGTCATCAATTCGGTCACTATGTGCCAAGATTAGGTGATGGAAGAACAATGCTAGTCGGAGAAGTAATGACTGAACAATGTGAAAGATACGATGTCCAGCTTAAAGGATCGGGCCCTACGCCATACTCTCGCGGAGGCGATGGACGGTCTCCGCTCGGCCCTGTTCTAAGGGAGTACATTGTGTCTGAAGCTATGCACGAGCTAGATATACCTACTACAAGGGCGCTTGGTGCAGTGTTGACTGGGGATAAGGTTATGCGGGAAAAGGAGCTCCCAGGAGCGATACTGACCCGAGTAGCTAGAAGTCATATTCGGGTTGGGACACACCAATACTTTGCTGCGTATGGTGATCTCGAATCTTTGGCAAATCTGTCAGAATATGTGATTGATCGGCATTATCCTGAAGTAAAGGATAGCGATGAACATGTTTTATCCATGCTAGAATCTGTGATTGCTAAGCAAGCCGACCTGATAGCCAGCTGGCAGCTCGTAGGTTTTGTGCATGGTGTTATGAATACAGACAATATGCTGCTGAGCGGAGAGACTATTGATTATGGGCCTTGTGCCTTCATAGATGGGTACAATGAGCATGCTGTGTATAGTTCGATAGACCGAGGTGGTAGGTATGCTTATAGAAATCAGCCAGGGGTATGTCATTGGAATTTAGGATGCTTGGCACAATCCTTACTCCCGATTTTAGTGAAAGGTAAAGAAGGTGCTTCGGAAGATTTAGAGGATACGCTTAATCTGTTTCCAGATCTGTATTTAAAATTCTATATCAATCGGGCTAGGCCTAAGTTTGGATTTGTGTCTAAAGAAAAGGATGATCTTTCTTTGGTTGAAGATTGGTTTAAGATTCTAGGAGATGAAAAAGACGATTTCACCCTAGCGTTCAGGAGACTGTCTGACATATCTGGAAATGATGATGCTGCTGACAACGTTGCAGATCTATTTGAATTTTCTGCAGAGTATCAGAATTGGATTAGCCGATGGGAAGATAGGTGCAGCAGGGAGGATATTAGCCTAAAAGAGCGACAGACCCTGATGTATAGCGTCAATCCTATATATATACCTAGAAACCATATCGTGGAAAGGGTTATTGATAGCGCTACCGAAAATGATGATTACGGGCCTTTTAACGACTTTGTAGACGTACTATCTAGTCCGTATACTTATCGGTCTGAATTCGTAAATTATGCTCGTCCTCCTAAGGATGAAGAGATAGTTACTAAAACTTTTTGCGGCACATAGGTCGTAAATTTTGCTGGCGAGTACTATCTGTTTAGTAACTTTCTGAACCAGTACGCAAATCTTTCCCAAGCGGGAAGACCTTTTATTTCAGGTTGGCTTTGCGTAGGCGTCCAGTAGCGCTTGAGTTTGGATGTGAAACTTGGATTCCCACCACGTATTTCGCGGTCTCCGGCAACAATCGCATACTTACCAATTCTTACATCTGCCTCTGACCATACTGCAGTGATGTACTCGGAAGTTTTCGATAATGTAATGTATTTACGCTGTCGGCGCCAATAGCTGTTTCGCGAGAAAGGTTTAAAGAACGGGAGTGGTTCTGTTGGTGAAAGTACGATAGAGCCAATCGGTGGGTTAGAATTTATCCTGATGGCAGCAGGGAGAATGGCATCAGGTAAGCTTGGCCCAATTATAGCTATCGTAGGTGCAAAATTAGGCTGATCTTCATGCGGTGGTATTGTCAAATGATACATCTACCCAATCCCATTCAGATTCCGGGTTGCTTGCTATCGGATATGTTAGGATATCTACGTTACTGAAGGCTATAGATCCGACATCTACCACACCGGCAATTCGTTTAACCCGCTTATATTTTTTGTAATCCAATCTACTTCCTATTGTTGAATAGTCTACATCTGTTTGAAATACTAATAATTGAGCGTCTAGTTTTTCTAGGTATTCTTTATTGTTGGTTGCTAGACCTTCACCTAAACCGGCTGTAAATAGTATCAAAAGTGATATTAATGCAATAACCATATTAAACAAAAAGTATTTGGTTTTGTTACGCCAGATTTCTTTGAAGGTTAGGTAGAGCGCCATTATTTATGTATAAATATTTCAAGCAGCCAAATGTTAATTTGTTAGATACGTGTAAATATGTTTTGCAATTGGAAAATTACATCGGTTTAACATCAGCGGATATTAAATTATCCTG
>DCAJ01000097.1:5333-7078 GCA_002311455.1 Anaerolineales bacterium UBA1136
TATTCGAAGGTAATCCTGCTGCTGTGATGCCACTCGACAGATGGCTGCGAGATGATGTAATGCAATCGTTGGCTGCTGAAAATAACTTGTCCGAAACCGCATTCTTTGTTGAGTGCAATGGGAAATATTCCATTAGGTGGTTTACGCCTGTCGAAGAAGTAAAACTGTGTGGGCACGCGACTCTGGCATCCGCATATGTGCTGTTTCATGAGATGGGATATAGACAGAGCAAGGTGTGTTTTGAGTCACTATCTGGAGAATTGTATGCTACAAGGGAGGGCAACAGTATCACTCTTGACTTTCCCGCGCAGCCTCCGGCTGAATGCACAGGACCTAGGGAGCTAGTTGAAGGTCTTGGCGTGAAACCAATTGAGGTTCTAAGAAACGAAGACTATCTTGTGGTTTTGCGTGACGAAACCGAGGTGGAATGTTTAGAGCCATTGTTTGATACATTAAAGAAAGTACCGGGACGCGGGATTATAGTTACGGCTAAGTCCGAGCAATATGACTTCGTGGTCAGATTTTTCGCACCAAGACTCGGAGTTGATGAAGATCCGGTAACCGGATCGGCATTTACTCAATTGGCACCCTATTGGGCCAAAGTACTAGGTAAGTGTCAGCTGCGTGCTAGGCAGATATCATCAAGAGGAGGCAATGTGGCTTGTGAAATTGTAGGCGACAGAGTTTTGATATCTGGGTCTGCTGTTAAGTATATGGACGGGAAAGCGTCTGTAGATGAAAATAGCGCTATTTGTTAGGTGTATTTAGTGCTAATTGTTTCGCTGTAACTATAATAGATGCATGTGCGTTTTTCGGAGCTTGGCTAATTTTGGGTTAATTACAGCATTGCAATAAGGGTTGTTAGGATTACTGCGGAAATACCCCTGATGATAGTCTTCGGCCTTGTAGAAGGCTTCCAAACTACTTACTTTGGTTACTATAGGATTGTCGAAAGTGCGGGTGTGATCCAACGAGGCGATTGTCTGGAGTGCCGTCGTGGACTGAGCCTCATCGTGGGTGAATATAGCCGACCTGTATTGGGTTCCAACATCATTGCCTTGCCTGTTAAGTGTTGTTGGGTCATGGTATGCGAAGAATACCTTAAGTAGTGTTCGATATGAAACTTGCTCTGGTGAAAATGATATCTGTATACACTCAGCATGCCCAGTAGCTCCCGCGCAGACCTCCTCATAAGTTGGATTTGTACTGCTTCCACCTGCGTATCCCGATATTACCTGTAACACACCATGTAAGTTGTCAAATATTGATTCTAGACACCAGAAGCATCCCCCGGCTAGGGTAGCTAAAGGTTTAGTAGTGGAGTGGGTATCAAGGTTTGTGTGGTTCACATTGTTTGTGTATACGTAGTGATGGATATTTTGCGTACGTAGTATAACACCAATAGTCGTGGGGTATAATTCTAGTTATTGCTGCTTAGTACTACACTGATTTACGACTATAGAATTACGTGATTGGCAGGTGTACAAGTGTATTGCTCTCTAATGGTAAAATTTAATTAGAAATATGGGGATATTACGTGCACGAAAGATGATTGGGAGATAGAATAGGGGCGGTTGGTATGAAAGAGGGATGTTGAACTAAAAGCTTAGGAGGTTTTCGGATGAACCAAAATAATGTAGCTGTGGTAGTTGATAGCACTTCGACAATTCCAGAGGAAATCGTAGACGAATATGGTTTGCATGTGATTCCACTTACTTTAGTATGGGGTAGCGATACTTTTCTAG
>DCAJ01000097.1:7112-9800 GCA_002311455.1 Anaerolineales bacterium UBA1136
TTTCTAGATGGAGTTGAGATGAGTGCTTCGGAGTTTTATGATAGATTGAGGAATGATTCAGTCTTTCCTAGCACAACGCAACCGAGTGTTGCAGAGTTTGAGCAACTTTATAGAAGGATTAGTAGTGACGCGAGTGATATATTGGTGATTGTGCTTTCAGGAGAACTGTCCGGTACATTGAATTCTGCGGTGCAGGCAAAAAGTCTGTTACCTGATTTGAATATCGAAATTATTGATACTCGTACAATGTCCATGGCGGCTGGATTTGTGGCGCTTGCGGCCGCTAGAGAGGCTAAAGCTGGTAAGGGCTTGGAGGATTGCGCAGAAGCTGCTCGGTTAGCCAACGAAAACGTAGGGGTATTGGTGACGTTGGATAGCCTTGAATACTTACATCGTGGTGGCAGGATAGGAGGAGCCAGAAAATTGTTGGCTGGAGCTTTGAGTATCAAACCTATCCTGACAGTGAGTGATGGTATTGTGCAGGATGCTGGGAAAGTTCGTACTAGAAGGAAGGCACTAAAGCACTTGATAGATAGCGTCACAGAAGCTGTAAGCGGTAAGGATAATATCAGATTGGCTGGTTTGCATGCGTCGTCGCTCGATGATGCAACGTATGTGCTTGATGAATGTAGTAAGGTTGTGAATCCGGTGGAAAGTTTGATGACGGAATTGAGTCCCGTAGTTGGAGCTCATGTAGGCCCAGGTGGGGTCGGTATAGCTTGGTCTTCAGACTAGTGTGTAGATTTTAGAACGTATTGTTTGAATAGTTGAGCAGATATTGTTTTGATGGCGCGGTCGTCAAGCACGATATATATTGGCTCCAAGGGATTTTAACTTGTAATCTATTCCTTCGTAGCCGCGTTCGATTTGGTTTATATTGCGTATGATAGATTCGCCTTCCGCGCAGAGTGCGGCTATTAGTAGTGCCATGCCGGCGCGTATGTCAGGGCTTTCCAGTGTTTCTGCCTGAAGTATGGTAGGTCCTTGGACGATACATCTGTGAGGATCGCACATGATAATTTGCGCACCCATTCCTATTAGCTTATCAATAAAATGTAATCTGCTTTCAAAAAGTTTCTCGTGGAATAATACGGTGCCTTCGCACTGTGTCGCAACTACTATGGCTATGCTCATCATATCTGCTGGGAAGCCAGGCCATGGTGCGTCGTCTATCTTAGGTATAACGTCATTTAGATCTGGTATTATTGTGAGTGTTTGAGGTCTGGATACTATTATGTCGGTTGCCTCAGTGGTCCATGTGATGCCTAATCTTGCAAACACAAGTTCTGCCATTCTTAGATGATGGGAAGCACTATTCTTAATGCGTATCTGACCTCTAGTGACTGCAGCTGCTCCAATGAAGCTTACCACTTCCAAGTAATCTGGTCCTATAGTATGTTCGCCACCATTTAATGAGCTAACCCCATTGATTGTAAGCATGTTTGAGCTTATTCCTTCAATGCTTGCACCACGAGCGTTCAGGAAATTGCATAGTTCCTGTACGTGTGGTTCAGATGCTGCGTTTCGAAGGATTGTGGTGCCTTTAGCAAGAACTGATGCCATCACGGCATTTTCGGTGGCTGTGACGCTAGCTTCATCTAAGAGTATATCTGTGCCGATTAGTTGACTAGCCTGTAATTCGAATGGATTTGTTCCTTTGATAGTGCAACCTAGCGATTCCAGTGCCAGAATGTGCGTATCCAAACGCCGACGCCCTATTACATCACCCCCGGGCGGCGGTAGTGTTAATTGGCCATAGCGTGCTAACATAGGTCCTGCAAGCAATATTGATGCCCGTATANNGTATATTACGACAGAGGATAGGGTCAGGAGTATGGCTTATTATAGATTTTGCATGTAGGGTCCATGTGTGTTTGTCCTCTTCCGTGATTGTTACTCCGAGATGCTCCAGCAGCTTTCTAAGAGTTAGTACATCGCCTATTAGAGGCACGTTACGCAGTACTACTGGCTCCTCTGTAAGTATGCAGGCGGCCAGTATTGGGAGTGCGGCATTCTTATTGCCGGAAGGAGTGAGAGTACCATTTAATGGTACTCCGCCATTAATAACAAATTGGTCCATCAGGCAAGGCTTGTATGCGCGTGTGTTTGGGAGTAAGTTGTGATGACATACGATGTGTGTGTATTGGTCTATATAATATAAGAGTACATTGTAATAGAGTGTGCTTGCATGGTCAACCTCGCGACAGGTAGTGGCTACCATTAGAGCGTGCTGCAACAGCGTTAATGGTAAAATCTGCGGGTGCACGCTAAATCAGGTTTGGAGCCGACACCTCCTATTGGAGTTATAGATTGTTTTGGTAAAGGATTCGAGACTGTAGTATCTCAAATTGCGCTCATATCTATACCTATACTGTTAGATTTGTTTCTATGGTTGGGCCCACGACTAAGCGTTTCGTCCTTGTTTGGTAATGTTGGCAACATAGTAGCTGCGGGAAATGATGTGCCCGCCGAATCAGTTAGGGCGATCGAGCTAAGCTTTAATAGTTTGGCAGAGTCGTTAAATTTATTTAGTTTTCTTAGCACTTCTCCGCTGGGAGTACCTAGCATGATGGTTAGTAAGGTAGCATTATTGTCGCCGCTGGGCGAGGTATTACTCATTCCAGTAACGAGCTGGTTTACGCTGTCGATAATTACGGTAGTTATTAATCTGGCTGGATTATTCTTAGG
>DCAJ01000097.1:9869-10461 GCA_002311455.1 Anaerolineales bacterium UBA1136
ATTTTGCCTTTATAGCACGTGGAACATTGCCTGATGAGTTTCAGCAGGAGGATATGGATCCACTTGCGAGGGCATGGATTTACTGGGTAAGGCTGGTAGGCTTTGCTGTAGCTGTACTTGCTGCAATGATTGCTTTCGGATTCGCTATATCAATGCTTGCAGGATTGGCATCCATCGTGCACACTAGTATAAGCGGTCTCGTAGTTTCGCTTGGTGTGGCAGTGTGGGTGTGGGGCCTGTTCTTCGTTGCATTCACAGTTCATGGAATTGTTGTGGACAACTATACTGTAAATGTTGCAGTGAGAAATAGCCTGTTAATAGTACGTTTGAATATGCCATCAGTGGTAGGGCTGTTTAGTCTAATAATCTTACTTCTATGGGGATTAGGATATTTGTGGACAATGCCTTCGTCTGAGTCGTGGGTGCTAATGGTTGGTATAGTGGCCCATTCATTTGTGGCAACTGGTTTATACGCATCAACTTTTCATTTCTACAGGGATAGACTACGATGGTGTGATGAATTACATAGATACGAGGGTGGCAAGACGGAGGTACCGTCTGGTGTAGGTGCGACTAGATTGCGAGGTAAAAA
>DCAJ01000097.1:10532-10662 GCA_002311455.1 Anaerolineales bacterium UBA1136
TTACGGTGCAAGTAGTATCCAGGTGCTAGAAGGCCTAGAAGCAGTTAGGCGCAGACCGGGTATGTATGTGGGTGGCGCGGACTCTAGAGCTATGCATCACTTGATATATGAAGTGGTGGATAATTCTATT
>DCAJ01000066.1:0-1240 GCA_002311455.1 Anaerolineales bacterium UBA1136
CGATGAGGTTATATTAGTAGATGATGCTAGTAAAGACGATACAGCGCACCTCTCTGAAAGACTAGGTTTGATTACATTAAAACATTCCCATAATATGGGCTATGGAGCTAATCAGAAAACCTGTTATAAAGCCGCATTGGACTCTAATGCTGATATAGTAGTAATGTTACATCCAGATTATCAATATACTCCAAAATTGCTGCCAGCAATGGTGAAACTAATTGAGACTGGTTTATATGATATAGCACTTGGTTCAAGAATTCTTGGTAATGGTGCTCTTCGAGGTGGTATGCCCTTATATAGATATGTATCAAATCGAATACTTACTTTGATTCAAAACGTATTGCTACGCGAAAAATTGTCAGAATTTCATACTGGGTACAGAGCATTTTCTCGTAAGGTGCTTGAAGAATTACCTCTAGCTGAAAATTCTGATGATTTTCTCTTTGATAATCAGATGTTGGCACAGGCTATATTTTTTGGATATCGCATTGGAGAGATTACCTGTCCTACTCGTTATGAAGTCAGATCGTCATCTATAAATGTTTGGAGGTCAATTAAGTATGGTTTGGGTGTGATTTGTATTTCAATTGTTTTTATCATTGCTAAAACTGGACTGTTTATACCTAAGATTTTCTCTGATAAAGGAAGACGTATTATGTGAGGGATGATTATTGTGGTTTGTAGTCTAAATTGTTATGTTGTGAATAATACGATAGAATACTGGTGTGCATAATATGAATAGGAGGTAGTGAAATGGGAAAATATACGTGTAGTGATTGTGGTATGGAGGTTGCTCCTGTAATGTGCGGGAGTTGTGGAGCGGAATTAGTGTATAAGGAACTCGTCAAGGATGATGGCAGTAGTGTAGCAGTTTCTGAATGTCCTAATGGTTGCGGTAAAATAAAGTCTCCTGTTTGTTGTGGTCTGGATATGGAGCACTCGCATTAGGTCCTATTGTATGTGAACCTCTAGAGTCGCGCATATATCTTCATGTTTTGCGAAAATATGTTTAATATTAGGTAAATATAGTAGCAGAACAAATTGGGTGAGAATCTCAGGTAATTTTCCAAAAAGGCTCGACCAGTTCGGTTTGTAGTCGTGCTCTACGTCTAATCCAAAACATTGGCATTTGTGCTGGAAATTACCTGGTCAGAGTCTAGCTGACCTACTGAACGCCATTGTTCAGCGGCTTCATTATCGAAAAAAATGAACGTGGGAACATTGTATACGCGAAATT
>DCAJ01000066.1:1506-1782 GCA_002311455.1 Anaerolineales bacterium UBA1136
AAAAAAAGTCAAAGCTGCTACTGTGATTGCAGTAATATCTATTACTCGAATTCCGTCTCGGAACAATACGGAAGCTATGATCACGAGTATTAAGGCACAGGTTATGATGTAGGAGTTTTGATTAATAAATGACATGTTGTTACTGGAGATAGTTCGTTTTTGGTGAAATCATTGTTGCCTCTAAATCGATAGGTTGTTTTGATTAATGGCTGTTTCCACTGGTGTTTTCAATGAAGTACTTACTCTGTTATTGTTGGTCCGGGCAAGATAGCATAC
>DCAJ01000066.1:1865-2829 GCA_002311455.1 Anaerolineales bacterium UBA1136
ATCTAGATCATATAGTCCAACTGCAAGTATTGTTTCGCCAGATGGTGTCATATCGGGTATTGTAAATGATTTTTCGTCAACAATTGTTTCGCTGGTATCCCAGAAATTTGTGGGGTAGGAACCATTGACTGGAATTCTATCATGCTGTGTGATGATATTGCCGTCGTTGTTAAGTAAATGAGCAAATATTGTATAAGATACTTCCATGGGATTTGTGACTTCCCAGGAAATTTGTATTTTTAGTGTATCTCCAGGATGTATGTTCTCGGAAGACCAGGTGTATCCAGATATAGATACAAAGTTTTCAAATTGAATATTTACATCATTTTCGTGTTGTATGATTGAGCTTTGTGTCGTTGGCATTAGTTTTACTTTCCCTATTATTACTCTCTCTAAAGGTTCTCCCGAGACATTGTATGCTGGTATTTTTTGTAGAGAGTCATAATCATAAAAGCCTATCTGGACGTCGGCAACTAATGGTGATGCTAGTTCTGCGTTTACTGGGATAGGATATAATTCACAAAAAACATTGCCTGGTTTCCAGACCGATGTTGGAAAGGTACCTAAGCCTGTATGGGTGTCTCTTTGACCTAAAGGGTTAAGGCTGTTGTCTAGCAGTTGTGCATAAAATACATAATGTTTGTGCACAACCTGATCTGAGCGCCAACATGTTTCTAGATTTATATGTTCCCCTTGGGTAGCACGTAGTGGTGACACCATACTTCCTAAAAGCACAATACCATCATCCCAGATTAATGGTGCATAATTGGGGAAACGATCTCTTACAGAGTTTTCAGCGATTAATTTTGGTTTACTATATGTCCAAGGCACCCAAACAGTCATTGAGTAAATTGAAATTATAATCATCAATAATGATATATTACCAACTATGAGTTTTTTGTATTTGGTGGACCAATAGGATACCCCCTCAATTAAAAGTGCAGATAATGCTGAGAGAGCAGGA
>DCAJ01000066.1:2844-3294 GCA_002311455.1 Anaerolineales bacterium UBA1136
GATATTCCTTCGATTGCGAGTGCTGAGAATGCTGATGCAGCAGGAAAGATATATCTCCCATTTGCTCCAGTAGGATTATTTTGAACATAATAAATGAGTGCTGCGACAAATACTAAAACTGTTGTTGATAGTATTAGCCATATACTTGGTATATGGACCCATCTGTTTTTCTGTTTTGACAAAATTAAGCGGTTCTTTATTAAGCCCAGGATTGCAAAAATGGAGAAGAAGGTAAATGTCAAGTAGATTGCTTTAGGAAGTGGTATTTGTCCATAACCAAATCTACCCCATAGAGTGGTCCAGGTATATGCTATGTCACTCCAAAGCCATAATGAGTCTAATTGTTCACGTGATGTCCAGGTTCCCATAACTGGGAGAGCGAAGAAGGTTCCGTACAGAGAATAATGTCTGACAAACCACCAACCTGATGTGATTAACGCTATAGCTATA
>DCAJ01000058.1 GCA_002311455.1 Anaerolineales bacterium UBA1136
ACTCCTGAATTGGCAGCATGTTTTGCCAACGCCAAAGTTCCTGCTTCAAGAGCAGCTTTGGACGCCATATAGTGTGCCATCTGTGGTGAACCACCATATTTAACTGCAATACTACTTATACTTGTTATACGACCATAACCTTCATTATTCATCTTCTTCAAAACCATCTTCGTCAATAGAAACGGAACGATAAAATTGACCTGCATCATTTTGTTTAAATCTTGTTCAGATATATCGTCTATAGATGTCACTGGCTCTATGAATGCAGCGTTATTTACTAGGATGTCAATCCTATGCTGCCATGACCAAACATCATTAAACAATTTATCAACACTTGTTGAATCTGTAAAATCTGCCCGTGATAAGTAGCATCGGTCGTCACCATATAACTTTTGCAATTGAAGCACTCTTTCTTCACTTGAATGATAATGTAGGGCAACTCTGGCACCGGCTGCTATCAATCTCTCTACAATAGCAGAACCAATCCCGCCACCAGCACCCGTAACTAAAGCTATCTTACCCTTGAGAGATAATTCATTGTTCATAAATAATTACCTTGCGGTTTGCATAAACCAAGTCAGTCATTCTTGGTAACCACTGCAAATATAGTGTCACAAAGCCAATGTCTTTTGAGAGCAGAGGAGTAAGAACTTTCTAATTCGGTGGAAAAGAAATCTATATAACGTCCCATACCTCCAGGTTTACCCTCCATCATCCAAACCATATGATTAGAGAGGTCATAACGTTGTGCCGGAAATAACTGAACCTCCAAACCAGATCGTACAACAACATCCTTTAATGTTCTTTGCGAAAACACATGATAGTGAACTTTTTGCCAATAAAATGGGCCGAAATTGGGAATATCATATCGGGACAGTAATACATCATCAACATTCGGCACTTCAATAAGTATTCTTCCACCCTTATTAAGTATGGCTTGCAGTTGATTTAAGTACCCCACCGGATCACGCAAATGCTCAAGCACATAGTAAATAGCAATTACATCAAATTTAGCATCATTTAAATCATCTAGATACTCTACAGTATGAATACCGCTCTTCAAAGCATAGTTTCTGTATGCTACGCTAGGCTCTACACCAACAACTGAACTCACGTATCCGGACAAATCATCTAGAAAGTAACCAGTAGAACTGCCAATTTCAAGTACAGAATCATCAGGCGATAAGTAAGGACGTACAAGTGGCAGGCGACGCTCACCTTCAGCCTGATATGATCTAAAATGAGCTTCTGGGCTCTCCCACCCAGGACCAGACCGACCTTCCATGTAGTCCTCAAATTCGGATATGTAGAACGCAGCTTCTTCTTCTTCTGGCATTATCGGAAATAAATACACCAATTCACAATCTAGACATCGATAAACTGCTGAATCAGAAGCTCCAGAAACAGTTGAACTGACCAATGCATGATCAGTTGAGCCACATACCCTACATATAATGGTGTTTGTAATTTTGTTCATTGTATCCAGAAAGTATTGCTTTTATTTAATAATGTGTTCTTAATGTTTAATCTTGCTTGCTATAGTGTGTTTGAGCCCAGTCAACCATTAATCTCAAACCATCGTCAAGACTAGTCTGAGGCTCCCATTCCAAATCCATAGTTGTATTACTAATGTCAGCGTAAAGTCCAAATTGGTCAGATGTATTACCTTCAAGTTCGCAAATTGGATAATCGCTGGAAAAACTAAATGCGCGCATTAGTGATGACAAAAGATCCCGAACAGTGGTTCCATATCCTGAGCCCAAGTTATACACTTCTCGAGGTGTACGAGACAAACTCAAAGCCTTCATCCAAGCATCTACCACATCTTCAACGTAAACAAAATCTCGGAAACGCTCTAGTGAACCCGTCACCGGAACTTCAACTCCACGGAGCATATAAGATAAGAATATGCTAACCATGCCCTGCTTGACATTACCCAAATCCTGACCTGGCCCATATACGCTAAACATGCGCAAGCTAGTTACATTCAAACCATCTACACCTGCTAAACGCAGAAGATGTTCAGAAGTAAGCTTTGAAACACCGTAGTAAGACCTTGGCACACATAATACATCCTCCGAAACTGGAGAATTGTCAACATTACCATAAGTGACCATTGAGCTAGCATATAAGAAACGTGATATTCCCTGATCTAGACACCAACGAGACAATAACAAGGTAGATATAGCATTAGCTTGTAAATCATATAAAGGTTTTTCAGCTGAAAGCGCTCCAGCAGATTGTGCAGCTAGATGACATACTGCATCATAATTTCCATGAGGCAGTTGTGTAGTAAAGTCAGCTATAGAAAGGTCGATCTCTATACAATCGATACCTAGTGGCACGTTGCCACGCTTACCGCTAGAAAAATTATCAATTATTACAACTTCATGACCTAAACTTAACAAACGTCTGACCAAGTGCGACCCAATAAACCCGGCTCCCCCAGTAACTATAACTTTCACAATTATTCTGGAAGTACTGTATATTCATCCGCAAGATCTTGGTCTGGCTGACCAAGTTTTCTAGAAGTGACTTCCTCCTGCAAATATACTTCACGATTATCCTCAGCAGATCGATAGATAGCATTAAGCAATCTAATTGCACTTACTCCATCTTCGAAAGAAATCGGATGAGGTATTCCTTCCTTAATTTCAGCAACCACATCCTTTAGGAGAGGTATATGACCAGTTCCATACGCATGATTAAAATCTTCCGAATGCAGCTCTGCAGCCTCTGGATCAGAGGTATACATGCTAAGCACATTGGCAGCAATTCCAGTGATAACGGACATTCCATGTTCGGAAAGGATTGAAATAGATGCCTCTTCAAGT
>DCAJ01000038.1 GCA_002311455.1 Anaerolineales bacterium UBA1136
ACTGAGCTTATTCCATATAAATATGGTGATTCATTACAGAAATTCCTGAAAACCTAGAGAAATTCGGGATAAATATAAATAATAGTAGGTATTTAAGGGGAAATAAATGGCATCTGTAGTAAATCTAAAAATAGACCAAGGTGCAACGTGGAGCGCAGATATCACTTTAGTTGACGAAACCGATACAGTCCTTAATTTAACAGGATTTTCGGTCCGTGGCCAATTCAGAAAGCATTATGGGTCATCTACTGGCACACCATTTACTGCGGTATTAGTATCACCCAATACCAATGGCCAAATAACAATTTCCCTTACAGGAACCCAAACCAATACCATAGTTCCTGGCAGATATGTCTACGATGTGGAAATAGAAAATAATAGTATAATTACTCGCGTTATGGAAGGTCAATTAACTGTGTCGCCTGGAGCTACAAGAGAATCCGGTGTTGCAACCAAGGATATTTACGGGGTTAGTATAACCCCCGCCTAGGAGAAAATAAGTGGTAACTAAAGTTTCGGTTGTAGGAATTCAAGGACCAGCCGGCGCAAGTTCGTTCGACGGTATGACAGATGTTAATACTAGTGATAAAATAAATGAATCATTTATCAGATGGAATTCTAGTACATCAAAATGGGAATCAGGAAATACTATTGATGAACTGCCTGGTCTTGCGATTACCAGTATAGCTAATAATGATTTTCTTCAATATAATGGTACAGCGTGGATAAATACTCCAACTCCTACATTTGGTAGTGGTATTACAATTATAGGCACCTTGACCAATATTGACACAACTACAGTTGACATTGATGCTCTTGGCGTTATGCAACTTGATGCAGCAACTTCTATTGATATCGGTGTTGGTTCATCTAATGTTCCAGTTGGTATTGGCGCAACTATTTCTGAAACAACAGTTAATGATAATTTTACAGTAACAGGAACAACTGATCTTGATGGTGGAGTGACAGTTAATGAAGCATGTAATGATGTAGATTTTAGAATTGAATCAGCTGATAATGCTTATATGGCCTATCTTGATGGCGCTAAAAATGCTATGTTGTTTGGTTCCAATACTGATACATCATCTATTGATACACCTTTTCTTATTGATTATCTTGCCCGAACAGCAACCACTACAGTAAATTTTGATCGATTTAAAGTCGGTGGAACAAATGCAATTACAATTCCATCAGGTACAACCACTCTTGCTACGGGCGCTCATTTTGCAGAACCCAATTTTACAGCAACTGGGACAATCACAAGCGCTGTTACTGTATACATTGCCGGAGCACCCAGTGAAGGTGGAACAAATAATTATGCCCTCTGGGTTGATGCTGGACTAACAAAATTAGATGGCAATTTAACAGTCGATGGCACAAGTGCTCTCGTTATAACAAATATTACAGGATTACTTACTCCATCAGCAGGAATGACACTTTCAGGAGCCGTTGATGTAAACGCAACAACTCTTGCCCTTGATGGTTCAAGTTCTATGTCATTTGGAATTGCTAGCTCTGGTATTGCAATTTCAATCGGTCATACAACTTCCGAAGTAACTGTCAACGATAACTTAACAATTACTGGCGATCTAACAGTAAATGGAACTACTACAACTGTAAACACTACAAATCTTTTAGTGACTGATAAATTAATTACACTAAATGATGGTGGTGGTTCATCAAGTGCTGCTGGAAGTGGTATTGAATTTGAAGAATCTTCAAGTGTTGCAGGATATATAAAAGTAGGTGCTGCTGATCGAGGAGTGTTTGAATTAAAAACTCCTGAAAATGCTGGTGTCTTTACAATTGATATTAATGCAACCGAAACTCTTACAATTGCTGGTTCATTAAATGTAGAAGCTGATTCTAATATCAACCAAGATGTCACAACAGATGCAACACCTACATTTGCCGGAATCACAACAACAGGAACACATTCAGAAGTTCAGACAAATGGCGCAACAATTAACACCAAATCCGCTATGTCAGAATTAACTAGTGTATCAGGCGCAACTGTTACCGCAAGTTCATTAATTCCCGCTGGCGCAAATGTAATAGGAGTTACTACAAGAATCACCACGAGTCTAGGAACTGGGAATGGTACAGCTGGTTACGCAATAGGAGATGGTGTAGATGCAGATGTTTGGGGGTCGATTAGTGGAACATCGAGTGGAACAACTTCTACCCATGCTGATTATACAACCAACTCTGCGTTAGGAGTATTCACTTCAGCGAATAACATTGTTCTTACCGCAGTTGGCGGAAACTTTAATGGAACGGGAGCAATAAGAATTGTTGTATTTTATCAGGATGTGACTGCTCCAACCGGATAAACTAGATAAATAGTTTGTAACATATACAAACGGAGAAACGAATGGCAACATACAAAGACTTATATGGAGTTATGGTACTTGACGATACTGGAAAAATGGCCTTCGGTGAGCTATCAGTTGATAATATTAATATTAATGGAAACACTATTTCTACCACAGCGGGGACTGATCTTAACATTACTCCCCTGTCTGGTCAGCAAATAGTTCTCGATGGAGCCATAATTATTGATGGCGGCGTGATAACTGGCGCCACTTCTATTACTTCCACTACGCTTGGCATAGGTGCAACACTCACAGATGGATTGCTGCACATTCAATCTGCAAGTGCTGGTTCGATTAGTGCAGTAGCTAACGCAGATGAACTTGTTGTTGAAGGTTCCGGTCACACGGGCATCACGATTCTCTCTGGAACATCCTCGCTTGGAGGTTTATACTTTGGAGATAGTGGTGATGCTGACATAGGTCGAATCACCTACAACCATTCAAACGATACTTTAACTCTTCGGGCTGGAGCCGTGGATGCAGTCCAGTTTAGTACCACTGACACAATTTTCAACCAAGGTGGTAATGATGTAAATTTCCGTGTTGAATCGGATGATAATGCGAATGCTTTAATGATTGATGGCGGAAATGGGGGCGTTGGTATTGGTGTGGCAGGGAATTCTTCGTATAGTCTTATCATTTCACGATCATTCACTGCTACAGGTAGTGGGTCCGGGCTGCACATTGGAAGTGCAAGTTTAACGGGCGCAGTTAATTATCCTATGTATGTCATATCGATAGGCTCAAATACACTGATTGAAGCCGCAAGTGGAACTCATGCTATTGCCGCTGGACTTGGTTTATATGCACCGAGTTTAACAACTAGTGGTGGGGCAACTACAACAAATGCCGCGACATTGTATATTGATAATACCATGTCAGGTGCAGCAACCGGAAATTATGCCCTCTGGGTCGATGCAGGCACCACTCGACTTGACGGTGATCTTACCGTGGCGGGGGCTACTACTTTGTCGGGGGCTTTAACTGTTACAGGAACTACTACTCTTAACGGCAATCTGGTTCTTGGAGATGCTGCAGCTGATACGTTAACAATCGGCGCAACCTTGCAAGGTGCAAGTCCTCTGGTCTTTGAGGGTGCAACTGCTAATGGATATGAGACTACATTTGCAATTACAGACCCAACTGCTGATCGTACTATTACATTCCCAAATCTAACTGGTACTGTTTTAGTAGATGATGGTTCTGGTAATGTAATCTTAAATGACGCTTCCGCCGATGTAGATTTCCGTGTTGAATCGAATGATAATGCGAATGCTTTTGTCATTGATGGGGGCCTTAATAAAATAGGCATATTAGGTGTCGTTACAGCAGGGCACGATGTGGCCCTTCGTCCTCCGGCAAGGAATGCGGGTTCTACTACTACAAATTCAGTATTACTAGTAGACCCGTTGGGCGCGGCAACCCTCACAGCAAATACAACAAAATTTTTTACAATGCTTGTAAATGAGCCTAATATTACTTTAGGTGCATACGCGCTTACAGATGCTGCCTCTCTTTATATTCAATCGGCACCAACAGAGGCCACGAATAATTATGCCCTCTGGGTCGATGCGGGCGCTTCTCGTTTTGATGGGACGGTAATCATCGGTGCAGGAGCAATTACTACCTCCGATGCCACGGCCCTTCATGTTGCATCTGCAAGTGCTGGTTCGATTAGTGCAGTAGCTAACGCA
>DCAJ01000009.1:0-1783 GCA_002311455.1 Anaerolineales bacterium UBA1136
TGTTTGTCAAATTACCCTTGAGTTTGGCGGGGGTACTGGTTGGTATAAGAATGGTAAGGATAATGTCAGTGATGCCGAGCGTGGCATTTGGAACATCATGAAATCCATGCGGATGATTAAAGGAGAATTCGCATCTGACGGGCCACTTTGTACGGTATACAATGCCGGCATAGTTATATGGAAAGGGGATGTTGACGGACTTTTCATTCGGAAGAGACGTTTTGGTGATGAAATGAAGGAGGGCGACATTTATGCCTCGTTAGTGGATGCTTATACTGGGGAGGAAATAGATACTATGGTTGCTCCAGAAGATGGCATAGTGATACCAAGTGGTCAGGAGTGGCCCACCATAGGAGCTACTTCAGTTGGTATTCTAGGTAACATTGATCGTGTTGAAGACAGACGTACTACTGACTTGTACGTCAATTTTGATTGATGGTTTTGTTCGAAGTATTTTAGTATTTTGTTGCATGGTGGGGGCTGAGAATATACAAATTGTGGTATGAGCTTGTCAACAAAGTTGAGGAGAAGTGAAGATGAAAATTAATTCTATAGAAGCAAATAAAGGTAGTAAGGCGTTTGGTTATCTGGAGACTGGTATAACACACAGTCGTTTTTCCGCGCATATTCCGTTACATATAGTAGAAGGCGCGTCAGATGGACCGGTTTTAGTGGTGCAGGCTGGATTGAGCGGTCTTGAAATAGAACCAGCACTAATTCTTCCTCAGGTAGTGAAGGAGATTGATCCAAATGAAATATCTGGTACATTGATAGTAGTTCCATTGATGAATACATCAGGATTTGAATTTGAACAGATTAATTCAATCTGGGATGACAAGAATCTAAATGAGCTTGGACGTGGTTCTCAGACTGGCACTATCAGTGAGCAGATGATCCACAAGTATTATAATGAGGTTATCAGTAAGGCTGATGCTCTTCTGGATATACATACTGGATCTCAGTGGAGTTACCATCGTTATGCAGGTGTCTACAATACTGGGGAAGTCGCAAAATCTCGCAAGATGGCTGTTGCTGTTGGTTTGCCTCAAGTACTTCTGAGCCAGCCAGCTGATGAATCGATGGCTTATGAAGCTGCAAAGGATGGTCTTGCAGTTGTATCTGCTTGGATTGGTGGTGGTCCTGGTCTTAGGGATTACAGGGAACAGGACATGAATCGTATACGAAATGCCGTTAATAATTCTATGAAGTCACTAGGAATGCTGTCCGGATCTCCTGAATTCGAAAGCGATAAAACTGAGGTGATTGAGGCACATACAGTACTTAAACCAAATGGTGAAAGAGGATTTGTGTTTATGGACACCGATAAGAGAGGTAGCACAGTAGCTGCGGGCGATCTTCTTGGTCACGTGCGACACCCGTTTGAAGGGACAATTATCGAGGAAATCAAGGCACCTAAGGCTGGTGTTGTGCTTTATGCTGGAGCATCTTGGCCTGTGTTGCCTGAGGGTACCATCTTAGCTATTCTTGGAGATTTGGTTGAAGAAATAGTTCGGTAAACAAGTAATTGACTGCAGAATGTATTCAAATCATGATTGTATAATGTGTAAATCATCTAACTAGATGACATCACAGAACATATTGTTATTAGTATTTTATGAGGTTAAATATGGCAAATTCTAATATTAGTACTGAGTTGGTCCAGTCATACAGTTATAAAGACTTAGATAGTGAGGCAATTAAAGCGTCCTACAATGCGTTGAAATCAGGGCAAACGCATTACGTGGATGTTCCGGGCATTCCTGACCTGAGAGCTGCTGCTGCT
>DCAJ01000009.1:1919-2148 GCA_002311455.1 Anaerolineales bacterium UBA1136
AGCGATAACATAATAATCACATCAGGGGTTCAGGAAAGTCGCTTTCTCGCAAGTCAAGTGGTCACTTCTCCAGGAGGTAAAGTGGCTCTTCCTAAGGTTTCTCATCCGGGCAGCAGATTGGCCTTATCGCTACGAGGTTGCCAAGTAAACGAACTAGATTGTGATGAGGAGTCTGGATGGTTGGTGGCATCGGATATGTGGGATTCTGACGGAGTTGCTGGAGCCGATA